>JAFEBR010000607.1 GCA_018242565.1 Planctomycetota bacterium
CCGTACCGACTTCGTCTGTTCATGTGACCCCACAGTCACCTTCAGCGTCCGCAGTCGTTTCTCGGTCGTGATTTCGTCGAGGTCAATGTCATACGTCCCTCCGGCAACAGGGTTCAGCGGAGCCCAGATGCTCAGCCGCAATTTTCCCGAGGGAGAGGTTTCAAATTGTCCGCCGCCCAAACTGAAGCCCTTCACGGCTTTCCAGAGGCAGAACGCGGCGATCGCCGTCAAGACGCCACGGAAAAACGGATGTCGTTTCAACCACGCGCGCATGAACCTTGCCCCCCTACTGATCAGACTCGAGATTCGCCGCTGCCACGCCGGCTTCCGAACCGTTTTCCCCTGTCCCACTACAACGAGAGCAATAGCCGCACACGGGGTGAATACCATCCAGTCGCAGGGCAGCGTAGCACAACGCACGTCCGTCAGCAGGTTTGCGGCCGCGGATTGTCGCAATCGTCGCGTCGCGGGCCGCGCCCCGGGGCCTGCCGAAAACCGACTCCACGGCGAAGGGTTGAATCCCGTCCTGAAATTCGCGAGTGTAGATTCACCGCGAGGCCTGTGGCCGGACGGTGCTCACGCGCTCGCCAGGAATTTCAACGACAACGCAGCAAGCGACGGCTTGCCAGGACGGGGGATCTTATGCTGGTTGGATACGTCAGTGACGAGCGG
Organism: Planctomycetota bacterium; assembly: GCA_018242565.1. Classification (GTDB taxonomy): domain Bacteria; phylum Planctomycetota; class Planctomycetia; order Planctomycetales; family Planctomycetaceae; genus JACQFH01. Next base: position 673 of record JAFEBR010000607.1, read on the forward strand.
TATGTGGCGATTCCCGATGTCCTGATGGAATTCGAGAACGAACGAGGCTCGGTCGAAACACGGTCCCGCGCCTCGGGAGCGGTCTACGCCGACCTCGCCCCAGGCCACTACCGTGTGACCCTCAATAAACCAGGCTTCGGGGGCAAACGCGTCGAGATGACCGTCACCCCCGGCGAACTCTATCAGTTCCGCCTGCTCTCAGACTGCCTGCTGGGTTACCCGTGGCCCAAGTGGGTCAAAGCGGGCGAGTCGTCTGAGTTTCGAGTCCACTCGCCGGAAGCGTACGAACTGGAACTGTGGCGCTATGGCTGGAAGAAAGAGCTGATCCGTAAACTCGGCTGGTACGACGAGCACGGACCCCGGGCGACCGTCCAGATCACCCCTGATGGCGATTACACCCGGACGGGCGTGGAATGGAACAAGTTTGGCTACGCCAATCCGGCTCTCAAGCAATACGTGACAGCCCCCGAGCAGACCGGTCTGTACTATTTTCATGCGCGGACCCGGTCGGGTCTGTTCTTCTCGTTTCCCTGGATCGTCGCCCCCGCCAGACCGCAGCAGAAACTGGCCGTGCTGGCCTCGAACATCACCTGGAACGCCTACAACGCGTTCGGCGGCCGCAGCAATTACATCAACGCCGACAAACTGCCCGCCGTTCCAACCGTCAACTCGCGGCAGGAACTGACGCGCTACACCGACCCGGAATACGTCAACTACGGCGTCGAAGACTATGCCCCACTGTCGTTCGAACGCCCGGAATTCATCAACCAGGTCCCGGAAGATGAGCAGGTGACCAATCCCATTGAAGGGCGGACCGCCTGTCACCTGGCTCCCGCCGAGTGGCGTCTGCTGGGCTGGCTGGAACGTGAAGGCTTCGCCTATGACTTCTACGCCGAGACACAGTTTCATTTCGGGCAATTGAATCTCGACGACTACCGGGTCCTCATCATCAGCACGCACCCCGAGTACTGGTCGCGCGACATGTACTTCCGCCTGAAAACCTGGGTCCGCGAGCGCGGCGGGAAACTCATGTATCTGGGTGGCAACGGGCTGAACTGCGAGGTCGATTTCCTCGATGACTCGACGATCGTCGTGCAGAACGGCAACGAGCGTGAACGGGTCCGGCAGGGGACCACCGAAAGCCGATTTCATCCGCGGGTCGAGTCGGAAGCCAACCTGCTGGGAGTCGTGTTCACTTACGACGGAATCATGACGAGTGCCCCCTTCCGCGTGGTCGACCCGCACCACTGGGTCTTCGCCGGCACGGGGTTGAAAGCCGGTCAGATCTTCGGCGAAGCGAGCCTGCACCGCCGTGTGCCGGGGGGCGCTTCGGGGCACGAGACCGACAAGATCTCGCCTCATTCGCCGAAAAATGTGCACCAACTGGCGCACGGCCTGAACCCCGACCAGGGGGGAGCCGACATGGTGATTTACGACACACCCAGCGGGGGTGCCGTGTTTTCCGTTGGGTCGATCACCTGGCCCAGTTCGATTCTCGTGGACGACGCCGTTTCGAAAATCACTGCCAACGTTCTCCGCCGCTTCCTGGGGTGACACGTCATGCTGTCGTCATGTGGTTTCAACGTGCAACTCAGGTTCCGCAGGCGATCGGGCCCCCGTTTGGCCCTGATGCTGGCACTGGTCTGTGCGGGACCCGCCGTCTGTCAGGGACAGGCCGGAGCCGAGGACGATGACGAATTTGTGCCCGGCCTGACCGCCCGCTATACGGTTGCCGGCCAGACACTCGACCGCATCGATCGCGACATCCACTTCGACTGGGGGAAGCAGAGCCCCGATGCCCGCCTGCCGGCCGGGCCGTTGTCGGTCCACTGGCAGGGCCGGTTGCTGGCTCGGGGATCCGATCCGCATGCCTTTCACCTGTTTCTCTGCGGTACAGCCACCGTCCGCCTGAATGACCGCGTGGTGGTAAGCGGAACACGGGACACTCCCAGCTGGGTGGCTGGAGAACTCGTGGACCTGGGCGAAGGGGAACCGCGGATCGAGATCACCTACCAGCAAACCGGAGACTCGGCCCTGATTCGCCTGTTCTGGTCCTCGCCGAAATTTCCCACAGAGCCCGTACCACCCCAGGCCTTGTTTCGCAGCACACCGCGCCGCGAACTCGACCAGGTCGCCCGGGGAGCCGAGTTGTTCGCCACACTACGCTGCCAGGCCTGCCATCGGGACTCCGCCGACGAAGTCCCGGCCCCCGCCCCGGCCCTGGCGAAACATGGTGTTGAAGTCGACCGGAACTGGCTGGTCGACTGGCTGGTATCTCCGACCCGTCATGCCGGCCAGTCGCGGATGCCCGCCCTGGGTTTCTCGCAGGCCGAGGCGGCCGCGATTGCCGATTACCTGGTGAAACCTGCCGCGGCCGAGCCGGCCGATCGCTGGCCCGCCGGGGCCGAGCGCAGCGCTGCCGTGCGGCAGGGGGAAATCCTGTTTCGCTCGCTGGGATGTCTGGCCTGCCACACGCGCGGCACCGAAGGGAGCGCTGCCCCACACGGCGGAGGCGACTTGACCGCCATCGGCAGCAAGCGTTCCATCCACTGGCTCGATCGCTGGCTGGCCGACCCTGGCTTGTTAAATCGTGATCACCGCATGCCGGTGTTTTCACTCTCAGACGAAGAACGTCAGAGCCTGGCATTGTTTCTGGGGTCCTTGCAGATCACCCGGGACGTCGGACCTGAGACATCCCCCGCAACCGTGGATGTTTCGCAGTTGCTGGCCGCGGCGCGCTGTGCGGCCTGTCATCGCCTTGATGATCAGCAGCCAGGTTCGCTGGAACCACGGCTTTCGGCGCTGCGGCAGCCTGTCCGCCAGTGGGAGAGAGCCTGCTCAGAAGTGGAACAAAGCGTTCGCCTTCACCAACCCGTTTTTCGGCTGAACAAAGTCGATCAGCAGGCCCTGCGCGACTTCGTCGCTTCGCGTGCCTTGGGCCGGTCGGTTATCAGCCAGACCGTTCGGGGAGAGCACCTGCTCTTGAGCAAGGGATGTCTCCAATGCCACGACCGCGATGCGGGCCGGGGGTTATCCACCCTGGCAGCCAGCATCGCGCGGTCCGACGAGGCGCTGGTCGGACAGAGTGAGAGCCTGGTGCCACCCAACCTGACGGCGGTGGGAGATAAACTGCGTGACGAGGCGCTGATCACGGCCCTCAGCGGCACGGCGAAAACCCGTCGGCTTCCCTGGCTGCGGGTCCGCATGCCCCGCTTTCAGCACACCCCGGAAGAAGCCGAGGCCCTGCGCGCGTACCTGGTCGCACACGATCGCATCCCCCCGGCCGCTCCGCAGGCGGCCCCCGCCGAGAGGGTCCTACAGTCGGCAGATAACGACGCCAAAACGCGATCGGCCTGGAAAACGGCCGGGCAACTGCTGGCCGGCACGCGCGGTTTCAGTTGCACGGCGTGTCACAAAATTGCCAGCTATGAACCGCGGAATGTGGCCTTGGCTACGCGCGGTTCGGATTTGTATCTGATCGGTCAGCGGATGCGGCCCGAGTATTTTCTGCGGTGGACCCGGTCTCCCCTGCGGGTGATTCCGGGCATGGAAATGCCCTCGTTTGAACGACCGGTTGCCGGGGTGCTGGCGGGTGAACTCGATCAGCAATTGGCCGCGTTGTGGGTCGGCCTCAATGATCGATCGGGCCCTCCCAAACTGGATACGTCCACGATTGAGCAGGTCCTGACGGTGTCGCCGGGGGAACGCCCGCGCATCGTGCGCGACGTGTTTAACGTCGGCAGTCCGCAGGGGCCCCGATTTGTGCCCCGCGCTCTGGCGATCGGTTTTGAAAACTCCCTGCACCTGTTGTTCAATCTCGACGTCATGGCACTGCAAGGAATCTGGTCGGGGGACTTCGCACGCCAGCGTGCCTCGGGCAAAAGCTGGTTCTGGGAACCGGCCGGTACGCAGGCACAATTCGCCGACAACAAAACGCCCGATCTCGTGTTGAGGCCAACGACCCAGCCTGCCGCTGGCGACATCGTGGCCCTCAAGGAATCAGGCCGGTATGGGCGCCTGCTGAGTTACCAGCACGTGACGACCGCGGCCGAGTCGGCGACAGGGCACCCGACGTACAGCATTCGCCTGCAATACGCCCTGACGTTTGATCTCCCCTCCGGCCCGGCCCAGGTGCTCGTGGAAGAACGGTACACCCCCGTGGCCGAGCCCGCCGACGCAGGCCACAGCGCCTGCCGCCGCAGCCTGACGGTGCGTTCGATCCCGGCGGGTTACACGGCGTTGCTCCGCGCCTCTGCATCGAACACGACTCCTTCGATACGCCTGGAACCAGGTCGGATGCCCGACGAAGCCCGGGGAGACTTCGACCTCCAGATTCCGGTCCAGAAGCCGCCCAATTCGGAAACACCCGGCAGTCCGCCGCGGAGTCATCCACCGGATGCCACTCGGCCCGAAGCGGTAACCGCCGTCCCCGGCTTTGATGGAATCCGCCTGCCCGTCCCGCTGACGATCATGCCGACCGCTATCACCTGGACCGCCGACGGCACGCTGGCCTTCTGTTCTCTGAAGGGTCAGATCTACCTGGCACACGACACCGATGGTGACGGCGTGGAGGATCGCCTCACGGTTTTCGAGGAAGGACTGGCCGCCCCCTATGGACTGATCGCCGACGGCAAAGACTTGATCGTCTCGCACAAACCCGAATTGCTGCGACTGCGCGACACCGACGGCGACGGCCGGGCCGATGTGCGTGAAGTGCTCGCCGACGGTTGGGGCTACACCGACGACTACCACGACTGGACAACCGGCATCGTGCGCGACAGCCGGGGCGCCTTGTACATCGGCACGGGCAGCGACTACGCCAAGCCGGGACGCGATCCCGAAAAATCGCGCTGGCGTGGCAAGGTCTTGCGAGTTGACCCAGACGGCAAGACAACGCCCCTGGGGCACGCGTTCCGTTATCCCACCGGGCTGGCGATCACGGCCGACGATCAGGTGTTCGTCTCGGATAACCAGGGGGTGCAGAACACCTTCAACGAAATCAACCACCTCGTGGACGGTGCCAGCTACGGCGTGCCGAGCCTGTTCGAAGAACAGCGCGACGCGCCCGCCACGCTGCCGGCGATTCAGGTGCCCCACCCCTGGACCCGCAGCATCAACGGCTTGTTTTTCCTGCCGGGGACGCTGGGGGGCGAAAGTCATCCCTTTGCCCGGCACGGCCTGGGCTGTGAATACGACAGCCGTTTTCTGGTGCGATTTACGGTGCAGCGGGTGGGCTCCACCTACCAGGGAGCCGTCTACCCCTTCAGCGTGCCCCAACCCGCCGGAGCCCGCCACGGTTTTCTGGGCATGCTCTGTGGAGCGGTGTCGCCACGCGGTGACATTTATGTGGGTGGCATTTATGACAGCGGCTGGCTGGGGGGGCCCAACATCGGCGAACTGGTGCGGCTGCGACCGAACCACAAACTGCCGCTCGGAATTCGAGACATCCAGGCCGGGCCGCGCACGTTTCGCATGACGTTTACCGCCCCCGTCGCGAAAGCGGCCGCCTCAAAACCTGCCAATTACGAAATCTGGGGTTACACCCGCAAATGGCAGGGTTCGTACGCCACTCCCGATTCGGGACGACACCAATTGACCATCGAGTCGGCCGAAGTCGCCGCCGATGGGCTGTCGGTCACCCTGCACACGCCGCTGCAACAGACCGGGTTTGTCTACGACATCACGTGCGGCAAAATCGGCCCGGATCCAGACACGCCCCTCTGGCCAACAGTCGGGCATTACACCCTGAACGCGCTGCCCGAACCGTGATCGGCCGTTTCCAAGACAGGTGACGGCCCCCCTGGTCACCGTTTTCCGAAACAATGGGCCCGAAAGACCACATCGCAACCTGCGACGCGGAATTACTCCACGAGGTCTTCGACGATCCGCGGCTTCTGATTTTTCTGCCGGCTGGTGGGCGATTCACCCCCCGAAAAATCGTCACTCTGGGCCAGTTCCAGCGGTTGATCGAGCATCTGGGTGCGGTCGATCGGGGGCATGGCTTCGGCACGCGGCGAGGGGCCGAGGTGGACTTTGAATTTCTCGCCGGCGAACGAGAGCACATCCCCCGGCAGCAGGGCCCCGCGGACAATTTTCTGGCCGTTCACCTTGGTTCCGTTGGTGCTGTCGAGATCGCGGACAAACAGCAGTCCATCGGTTTTGGCGATAATACAGTGGATTTTCGAGATACTTTTGCGCGTGAGAACCAGGTCGCAATGCTCGGCCTGCCGACCGACGATGGTCACGTCTTTTTCGATGGTAATGGGATCACCACCGTCGGCTGGTACGAGTTGGGCAAACACAGGGGGACCTCAAACGGGGCCGACAACGAATCTGGCGAACCGGTCAACTTTACGCAGTGTCTCTGCATTTACTCTGCCTGCGAAAGCCATCTGTGTCAAGACAGCTTTTGGTTGCAGCCGACGTGCGGAACGCTATACTACTCCTCTTCCGCACGCTAGCAGGGCTCGTGGTGGAATTGGCAGACACACCAGCTTGAGGGGCTGGCGCTGGCAACAGCATGCAGGTTCAACTCCTGTCGAGCCCATTTGACCGAGTAAAAGTGAGACTTTTTTGAGCGACCCAACCGTAGCTCCGACATCAACCGTTTCGAAAGCCCCCTCTGTGGCCCGAGACGGGTCAGGAAAGACTCTCAGTCCCGAATCCGAACTCGTTCTGGTTCTTGACTTTGGCGGCCAAACGGCCCAGTTGATTGCCCGCCGGGTTCGGGATCAAAACGTGTTCTGTCAGCTTGTGCGTCCCGACCTGTCGGCTGACCGCATTCGCGAACTGAACCCCCGGGGCCTGATTCTCTCGGGCGGTCCCGCCAGCGTCTATGACCCCGGCGCCCCCCTGCCCGACAATCGCATTTTCGACCTCGGCATCCCCATTCTGGGGATCTGCTATGGCATGCAGGCCGCCTGCCGCGCCCTGGGAACGGAAGTTTCCCCCGGCACGCACCGTGAATTCGGCCGCACGGCCTGCCGAATTGAAGCCAGTCGAGACGTATCAGCCGGCGACCTGTTTGACGGGGTTCCATCCGAGTTGACCGTCTGGATGAGTCACGGCGATCAGGTCAAGAACCTGACGGAACAATGGGTCCCGTTGGCCAGCACGGCCGACTGCCCGGCGGCCGCCGTACGGCATCGTACACGATCAATTTACTGCCTGCAGTTCCATCCCGAAGTCACGCACACACAGTGCGGCAGTGACCTGCTGGGGAATTTCGTCAAGAAAATCTGCGGTTGCAGCGGCACCTGGAAGATGAGTTCGTTCATCGAACAACAGGTCGCTGCCGTCCGCGAACGGGTGGGCGACAAACGAGTGATCTGCGGCCTCTCGGGGGGTGTCGACTCATCAGTGGTCGCCGCGTTGCTGTTCAAAGCCATCGGTTCGCAATTGTCGTGCATTTTTGTCGATAGCGGGCTGTTGCGGGCCGGCGAGGCCGAAGCCGTAAAACTTCGGTTCGGCAAGCATTTCAGCACCGACCTGCACGTCGTCGATGCCCGTGACCGGTTTCTGACGGAACTGGCGGGAATTACCGAACCGCAGGCCAAGCGGAAATCGATTGGCCGGGTGTTCATTGAGGTGTTTCAGGCCGAGGCCGTGTCGATCCCGAATGCCGAATTTCTGGCGCAGGGCACGCTGTATCCAGACGTGATCGAAAGCGGCGCCAGCGTGGATGGCCCTGCC
>JAFEBR010000608.1 GCA_018242565.1 Planctomycetota bacterium
GACGATATCCGGACGATTGCGGGCGACCACGTGAATGTGGTTACTCAGCACGGCAAAGCCGAGAATATCGACTCCCAGTTGGCCAGCCAGAAAGGCCAGTCGTTCTTGAAGGGCCAGCTTGCGGTGCTCGAAACATTCGCCCGTGTTCGGATCGGTTCCGCACAGGAAGGCCCGGCGGACACACCGATTGACACAGTGATAAATCCCTGGCTCGGATTCATCAAACAGGAATTTCCGTGGCAATCGCGGCATACTGGCCACCTCGATTCGTGCTGACTCTGACCAGCCCCGTCTCCCCAACACGACTGGTCCGACGATTTCTAACGACGCGATGTACATGTTACCGTACACGTGTACGCGTGTAGATACTCCGCGCGATTGAAATACGAAAAAGTGCCACCGAGCACGTCAGGTCGCCAGCCCGCGCCGCAGATTCTTCCCAAACTCACGGCCTGCACGAAGCCAGCAGGGTGGGTGGCCCTCCCTGCGTGCTGCTGCTCGATTTCGTCGGTCTTCGCGGCTACGGCCACCTCGGTGGGTTCCGTAGCGGCGGTCGTGCCGGGTTGGACCTTCCATTTGTTCACGCGGGGCTTCTTAGCGGCAGCCGCCTTGGCGGTCCCGGTCGTCTTGGCCTTGGATTCGGTCTTCGCGGTCTTCTTGGTCTTGGTAGCCATCGTTCGTTTCCTTCATCTGGGTGGTCTGTATTTCGCGTCTCGCCGACCATCGGCCAAGCACGCAACGATGGCACAGTTACCTCGCCCTCCCGAGACGCATCAAGCACTGTCGATGAAATTCCGAGCGGAATTCTGACTGTTTGCAGCACCCAGGAATTACGCCGATTCGGCCCCAAACCTATGTCTGAACCCCACGAACCCGGGACCACGTTGAACCCGTCGGCCATGCCGTTGGCCACGGCCGCGACGCTGCTGGCCAAGGCGTCGCTTAACAAGGACCAAGCCGGCGGATCTTCCGCCCGAGGGCGATTTACTCCTTTTGGAACAGGCAGCCTGTGTAGCTCCCGGTGGCGTCCTGCAACACGGTCCGGTTGCCGTTGGCGTCGTAGCTACGCCGGGATTCCTTTCTAATGCACAGCCGGACTGATGCTCACGCTCGGGCGAATGTCAAGTGCGTCATTGGAAACGAGTGATACAGACGTTAGGTCGTTTCACCAACTGCTCATTAGAACCGCATCGTTTCATTGATATCTCGATTCTCACTAAATTTGCTTAAGTCAGCGAGTCGAAAGTCCTCGCCTGGAAAGCATTCTTCCCAAACCCAAAGGAAAAACTGGCGTGGATCATCCGGAGCATCGAAAGGCGGAAGATCGGAATAGAATACTCGTTCAAAATTTGCATCAGGCTTCGACAAGTAGAACTGGTACGCTAGCTTTACACGCTCCTTCGCACCCACTGAAAGAGACGACGCATGCGGGACGATCATCTCTCGAATTATCGCCCGCATTTGCGACTCATCATTTGAGTTGAGATTAGCATAGGTTCGTACAGCATCGTCGTCATCGGCAAGCCCCGTGAGAGGCTCAAGAAGAGTGTGCAAAAAGTATGGATTCACAGTGTTCATGGAAGTGGCTTTATCCAAGGAAAGATTGTTTTGAGTTTGCCGTTGGCATCAAATACGACACGCACATTGGTGGTCCGTGCCAAGTCGGTTGCACTTCTCGTGAAGCCCTCGCCGATTTCGTATCCAGCGTCGAAGGTGAAAACTTTCTTTCCTGTCCTCCTGAAGATTTCCTCAGCAGCTTGGACGGCATTCAGTTGTGAACGATGGCTCAAAAACCGACTTGAGTCAACAAGATTTCCGCTGAAACCGTCAGGCGTTAGCCCTGTCGTGGCTCGGTCGAACTGCTGACCGATCGACGTTTGCGCCCCGTGTCGAGAGAAGAAATGAGAGGAAGGGCCAGCGTCCGCTTGAATTTCGGCCAGGCGACGAGCGGCATTTGCTTCCAATCGTTCGGTCAATGTGGCTGTGGTTGTGCTTGGAGCAGTAACTTGTTCAGCAACGCTGCCAAGTCCAGTTCGTTCCGCTCTGCCGAAATCCATCGTGGCCTCGGTGGCAGTCGACAGTCCAGGCCCGACTGCTCGAATACGGGGACACAGCTTTTGTTGTGCCTCGCTTGCAAAACCGATCCGGTTTTGTTGTAATCGACGCCAGTAGTGTACGGTGTTCAGTGCGAACCTGCCGAGAATGGCAGTTTTGGCGTTCCGTGACGGTCTCGGCAACCGGAGGCAGTGATGGCTCGTTTAGCGCGTGCGGAAGTGTTTGACCCCAGTGAAATCGCGATCGTCCACGTGATGAATCGGGTCGTCCGGCGGTGCTTTTTATTCGGGGTTGATC
>JAFEBR010000060.1 GCA_018242565.1 Planctomycetota bacterium
CACTGGTTGTCTGTACTCAGGCAGCACTTGCTCAAGAAGCCTCCGTCGAATCACTCCGCGTTTTTCCCGATAAGATTACGCTGCAGACCGCCAAGGCGCGACAACTCGTTGTTGTCCAGGCGGTTTACACCGACGGTATCACGCGCGACGTCTCGTCGCAGGCACAATGGACACTGGCCAACCCGGCGTTGATCCGCCGCGAAGGGAACACGCTGTGGCCCGCCGCCGACTGCCAGACCCAAATGAAAATCGAATTTGGCGGCAAAGCGGTCGAGTTGCCCGTGCAGGTTGAAAAAGCCGCGGAACAGCGTCCCATCAGCTTTAAACTCGATGTCATGCCGGTCTTTATGAAAGCGGGCTGCAACAGCGGTTCGTGCCATGGGGCGGCCCGTGGGAAAGATGGTTTCCGCCTGAGCCTGTTCGGGTTCGATCCCGATGGCGACCACCACCGCCTGACCCGCGAACTCAGTGGACGACGCTTGGATCTGTCAGTTCCGTCATCGAGCCTGCTCGTCGAGAAAGCGGTCGGTGCCGTCCCGCACACCGGTGGCAAACGCTACACGCCTGAAAGCGAACTCAATCGCAACGTCGAAGAATGGATCGCTGCCGGCTGCCCCGCTGACCCGGCCACAATTCCGACCTGCACCAGCCTCGAGATTTATCCCAAGCAGGCCGTGCTGGACGGTGAAGGGGCCACCCAGCAAGTCACCGTGGTAGCCCGTTATTCCGACGGCACCGACCGCGATGTGACGTCGCTCTCACTGTTCATGTCGAACAACGACAACTCGGCCTCGATCAACGACGCCGGACTCGTCACCGCCGGCAAGCGGGGCGAAGCCTTCGTCATGGCCCGCTTCGCGACCCACACCGTGGGCTCGCAGTACATCGTGCTGCCCAAGGGGCTGCAGTTCACGTTCCCGCAGGTCACACCAACGAACTACGTCGATGAACTGGTGAACGAAAAACTCAAGAAACTGCGGATTGCCCCCTCGGCCGTATGCGACGACGAAACATTCCTGCGTCGGATTTTCCTGGATCTGACGGGAACCTTGCCAACAGTCGAAGACTACAGCCGTTTCATTTCCAGCACCGACCCGGAAAAACGCAACAAGCTGATCGACGAACTGCTCAACCGCAAAGAATTCACGGAAATCTGGGTGGGCTACTGGGCTGAATGGCTGATGGTCCGATCGTCGAACGTAATCAGCTACAAAGCCATGTTGCTCTACTACAACTGGCTGGCGGACCAGATCGGGCGCAACGTGCCGCTCGACAAGATGGTCCAGACGCTGCTCGGGGCCAACGGTGGTACCTTTAAAGTTCCGCAGACGAACTACTACCAGAGCGAAACCGACACGCTGAAAGTCGCCGAGAATGTGGCCCAGGTCTTCATGGGCATGCGCATTCAATGTGCCCAGTGTCACAACCATCCGTTCGATCGCTGGACCCAGGATGACTACTACAGTTTTGCCGCCTTCTTCTCGCAGGTCGGTCGCAAACAGGGTGAAGACTATCGCGAAACCATCATTTTCAACTCGGGCGGAGGTGAAGTGGCCCACCCCGTGGGCGGCCGCGTCATGGCCCCGAAGTTTCTGGGTGGTGGTCCCGCCGATGTCGCCGGTAAAGACCGTCGCATCGTACTGGCCAATTGGCTGGCTTCGCCTCAGAACCCGTATTTCGCCACGAATTTTGCCAATCGTGTCTGGTCGCACTTCTTCGGCCTCGGCATCATCGACCCGGTCGATGACGTCCGCATCAGCAACCCGGCTTCGAATCCCGAACTGCTGAATGAGATGGCCAAGCGCTTCACGGCCTCGAATTACGATTTCAAACAACTCGTCCGCGACATCTGCCGTTCGCAAACCTACCAGCGTTCAACAGCCCGCAACGAATCGAACATGCAGGACGAAAAGAACTTCGCCCATGCTAATCTCCGTCGCATCAAGGCCGAATCGTTCCTCGACTGCATCAGTCAGGTGACCAACACCAAGGACAAGTTCCAGGGACTTCCCGTAGGGGCCCGTGCCGTGCAGATCGCCGACGGCAACACCTCGACCTACTTCCTGACGACCTTCGGCCGGGCAACTCGTGAAACCGTCTGCTCGTGCGAAGTGAAAATGGAACCGACCTTGTCGCAGGCCCTGCATCTGCTGAATGGCGACACGGTCAACAACAAGATTCAAGCCGGTGGCCTGATCGACAAGATGATCGCGGAGAAAGTGGATCCCCTGGTGATCGTCGAGCGGTTGTATATCGCCACCCTGTCACGCAAACCGACGGCTCAAGAAGTGGAAACATTCAAACCCATCGTCAGTTCACCTGCCGACTTGAAGAAGAACCTCGACGACTTGTTCTGGGCGTTGCTCAATAGCCGCGAGTTTGCCTTCAATCACTAAACCGTACATCCCCCCAGGTCGGGGGGCCTGCGAAATTCGCGCCGCCCGGCGGTCGCTCTCCGCAGGCTGGTGCCGACTGAGTCCATTACGTTACCGAATGAGTTGTGCCATGACACGTCGCCTTATCCAGAAGTGGGTCACCCCGGTCGCCTTCGCACCTGTGCTTGTCGGCGTTGTGGGTTTGTTCCTTGCCGTGTCCACCGCCTCTGCGGAAGACGCCAAGCCCGCCGAGAAGATCAACTTCCAAGACCACATCCTGCCGATCTTCCGCGCCAAGTGCGGGACCTGCCACTCATCGGGTGAGGCCAAGGGGGGACTGGTTCTCGAAAACTATGGGGCCTCGATGAGCGGGGGGGCTTCCGGTCCGGTTGTCGAACCGGGCGACCTCGATGGCAGCCGTTTGTGGGCGTTGGTGACTCACAAAGAACAGCCTGCCATGCCTCCCAAAGAGCCCAAGATGGCCGAAGACACCCTGGCCTTGATCCGCAAGTGGGTCGAAGGGGGCGCGCTCGAAAACAAAGACAGCGTCGTCAAGGTGAAGAAAAAAGCTTCACTCACGCTGGGGACGATCGATGTCTCCACCGACAAGCCGGATGGCCCTCCAGCCATGCCCGAAAACCTGTCCACCCAGCCGCTCTCGCTGTCGCCTCGCGGCAATGTCGTGACGGCCCTCGCCGCCAGTCCCTGGGCGCCGTTGCTGGCCGTCTCGGGACACAAGCAGGTCCTGCTCTATAATCTCGATGATTTCACCCTCGCGGGCGTACTCCCGTTTCCGGAAGGTACAGTGCATGTCCTGAGGTTCAGCCGCAATGGCTCGCTGCTGTTGGCCGGGGGTGGCCGTGGCGGACAGTCGGGACGCTGCGTGGTCTACGATGTCAAAACCGGCGGCCGCGTGTTCGAAATCGGTGCCGAATCCGATGCCGTCCTGGCGGCCGATATCAGCCCGAACCATGGGCAGATCGCCTTGGGTGGCCCCAAACGCATGGTCCGGGTTTTCTCCACCGCCGATGGCGAACTGATGTTCGAAATGAAAAAGCACACCGACTGGATCACCGCCATCGAATTCAGCCCCGATGGCGTGCTGCTGGCGACCGGTGACCGTTCCAACGGCCTGATCGTCTGGGAAGCCAATACGGGCCGCGAATTCTACACCTTACCGGCCCACGCCACGGCCATCACCAGCGTCAGTTGGCGCATCGACTCCAACGTTCTCGTCAGTGCCAGTGAAGACACGACGATCCGCCTCTGGGAAATGACCAACGGCACGCACGTCAAAGGGTGGGGCGGCCACGGGGGCGGCGCCACCGCGGTCCAATTCCTGCGAGATGGACGCATTGCCTCGAATGGCCGCGACCGTGTCGCGCGCATCTGGGATCAGAACGGCACCGCCGTCATTGCGTTTGCCGCCCAGAACGACCTCGGCCTGAAAGTCGCCTATTCGGAACCAACAGGAGCCGTCATTACCGGCGACTGGACCGGTGCCGTTCGCGTCTTCGACGGCAAAGACGGCCGGGAAAGAGCCAGCCTGGCGACGAACCCCGGCCCTGTGGCGACCCGACTGGAAGCCGCAAAGCAGGCACTGGCCGCGGCTC
>JAFEBR010000609.1 GCA_018242565.1 Planctomycetota bacterium
GTCGCGGTCCCCAAGGGAGATCGCTTTGGCTGGCTGGTGGAAAAAGCCACCGAGTTGGGGGTCGCGCGTCTTGTCCCCCTGTTAACGGAACGCAGCGTCGTGATCCCAGGCGACGGCAAGCTCGACAAGATGCGGCGGACAATTATTGAAGCCAGCAAACAGTGCCGACGCTCCCGGTTGATGGAGCTCGACGAATCCCAGGAGTGGCCCGCCTTTACCTCGCGTCAACCCACCGACCGGCCATTTTGGGTGGCACACCCGACCGGCCAGCCCTTAGAGCGCAGTACCCTGCCCGTCGCGGGGCACCTCACCGTCGCCATTGGCCCGGAGGGGGGCTTTACGGACCGCGAAATTGCCCTGGCCGTCGCGCAGGGGGCCCGGCTGATCACCCTGGGCGCGCGCATCTTGCGCATCGAAACCGCGGCACTCGCTGTGGCGGCCGCTCTGGGTGTGACCACCGGTCACTCTGGCTGAAGGCCACGTCCCGGGAACCCATCGTCAGCGGTCAGAGCCGAGTTCCTGTTGCACGAAGTCCGGATCGAGCTGGCGGATCTCTTTCAGGTACCGCTCGGCGTCGCGGACATGCGCGGGGGGTTCTTGCGGCTTCTGCCCCTCGGTATCCGCCCGACAGGCCCGCAGATAATGGAGAATTCCCCGCTTGGAGGCCTTGTCGTCAGCAGCGGCCTCCTCGTAGGCTTTGCGAACTTTGTCGCGGACACTCCAGTCTTTCCACCTCGCCAAATGCGCCAGGACGAGCCCGCGCACCCGGGGATCATCCAACAGCAAATGCAGCGACGATCGGACCCGTTCGGCAGGAATCCGCTGTTGGCCATGCTCGCCCAGGTACGCCAGTGACTGCAGCGCCGCCTGGATCAGGGTGGGCTTCGTCGTTTTCTCTTTCAACAGCAGTTCGTCAATCTCGGCCAGGCCGTCGGTTCCCGTCGCCCACAGAAAACCGGTCAGCACACTTTCGCGGTCCGCCTGCAAATCATCGGCGCGGGCCAGCAGCATGCCCAGCAACAGATCGCCATCGTCCGCATGCTGGCCCAAACCCAGCATCAGTGCATACAAGGGGAGCCGATTCTGGGGCAGTTCGGGATCGCTCAGCCAATCGAGCAGCGATTCGCGCGGCAGGGTGTCAGCCAGTTCGATGAGCCGTTCTCGCGGTGCCCGAGCCACCTGCGTAAACGCATCCTCGGCGACAATCGGATCCTGGTCTTCCAGCCGGCTGACGTAATACGCCAGTTGATCCGTCTCCTCCGCCTCGGCCGCGGGTGCCCGCGTCAGGTAATTGTACCGCCGGGAATTGATCTGCTGGGGAATCGTCCAGTTCAATTTGTCGGGGCCGGCCTCTTGCCCCAGTAACAGAACGACGCCGTCCTGATCCCCCGCGCGTTTCTCAGAGATCGTGATTCGCGTGCCGCGTGCCGGCGATTTGCCGGCCCCGCGCGGCACCTGCACAATTTCATAGGTCGTGCTGCCCAGATCATCCGGTCCGGTGGGCTCGCGCACGGCGACGCGCTTCGCCAGCACGGCCACCTCGGCCTGCCGATAACGATCGGTCAACGTCGAATGGGGAGGTGGCTCGTCCGCGTGGGACGTGGACGACAACACTCCCCCGACGAACAAGACGGCTGCGCTTGCCAGGTGATTCCGCCTCATGGTCGCTCCCCAGCGCTCGCAGAGTGCCGCACTTTATCCCCAACGCGCGCCGGCAGAACCGGCACGGGCGAATCGCTTACTGCAGGAAGAAGTACTTCTCGGCTTCGGTCACCGTCTTGGGATCGAGTTTACGCAGTTCTTCGAGATGCCGTTTGCCATCGACCACATGTTTCGCCGGAGCCTCACCCCCGCCTTCGGGCACATCTTTCGTGCTCGAGATCATGTAGCGGACGATGGCCCGCTTGATGGAAGGAATGTTGTATTCTTCGGCTCCGTACAGGCCGCGGAGTTTGTCCTGCACCGACCAGTCTTTCCAGCGGGCGAGGTCGGCAATCACGAGGTCACTGACTTCGGGCCGATCGAGCAGCAATCGCATGGATTGTTTGAGCCGATCTCCCGGGATCTTGCCATTGCCATAGGTCCACATGAACCGCAGCGCCGTCATGGCGGAATAGGTCTCACTGAAGGGCACTTTCTTGTTGATGATTTTTGATTTTTCGAGAACTTCGAGCCCGCGTTCCCCTGTCAGCACGAGAAAGCCACCCATCAAACCGTCGATCCCCAGCCGAAAATCGGTGGTCTCTTCGACAATCTTGGCTTCCATCATTTTGGCGTCTTCGTCATCGCCACAGAGCCCCAGCATCAGGCCGTACAGATTGATGCGGGTCGCCAGCGTCTTGGGATCATTCACCCATTTTCGCAGCGAATCGCGAGGGAAATCTTTCGCGAGCGGCACGACGTCTTTATAGGCCGCATTGGCAAACTCGCCGAACGCGTCAGCCGCGATCATGGCATCTGAATTTTCCAGGAATTTCAAATAGTACTTGAGGCGGACATCCGGCTTCTCTTCGAACTTGGGGGCTTCGACGAGGAACTTGAAGCCAGCGTCCGAGATATCCAGCGGCGCGCCCCAGTCGATCGAATCGCCGCGAAACTTGCTGCCGAACACCATCGACAAATCGCCCGGCTTGCCCTGTCGGTACCGTTCGAGAGTGATCTTCTTGCCCTTTTCGGTGGTCTTGCCGAAGGCGCGGGCCACATCCACGATCTCGTAGGTCGTGCTGCCCAGTTTTTCTTTGGTGGGCATTTCGGCCGAGACCCATTTCACAAGCACGGCGACATCCGCCTTGGCAAACTGCTCGGTGATCGTGAGCGTTGGTTCACAGTAAGGACAGGCCGAGACAGGCACCGGCCACGCCATCGCCAGCAGCAAAGCTGCGAGAGACAAACTGGCAACAAGAAATCGGGGCGTCGGCTTCATGAGGTTCCACTCCAACTCGATCTGCGGGAATTCGAGGAATTTCAGTTATCTGTGAATGATGACGGCATCATCCAGATGATACAAGAACAACAGCATCGGCCCGGAATCTTCGGGGATGACCGTGGCTTCAATCCGCAGGCGTCCCGCCACATCGAACGGCAACAGGTCAATGTAATCGGCGGTCGTGCCCGCCTTCAGAGTGACGGCGACCATGTGGTCGACCCGCCCCACCCGTGCAAAGCAGCACATGTCGGTGCTGCGGACCAGCAGGAATTCGGGAAGGCTGGTGGCCACCCCCGTCGGTTTCATATACCCCCGCAGAACGATCCGCTGTCCGGCCAATTCTCGAATCGATTGCGGAATCTGATCTACACAATCAGCCGTCAGCACGTTCAGCCCGGCATGTTTGGCGAGATCGAGTTCTACGAAACTCACGCGCTGTGCGCCAGCTTCGGGACCAGTTCGGAGTTCTGCCGCGCGCTCCCCAGAGGGCGCAAGAGCGGGGGCAGCAGACGGGTTGGGGTTCTCTGCGAGTTCGAGATCCCAACCGGCACGCCGCACGGCGGCCGAGCCCACCAACGCCAACCCACATAAAATCGCACCGATCAGCAACGGGCTGGATTTTCGCATGGTTGACTCCGCGGGAGGCCGATTCCTGTCACCGACTGAGCAGGCGACTATTTGCGAATGATCGCCGCATCATCGATGTGATACAAGAGGAAGATCAGCCCGTCGTCGAGTTCGACCTTTTCAATCCGGAATTTGCCCACCACGTCAAATGGCTTCAGTTCAATGTAATCGGTGGTGGTTTTCGGTTTGAGTTTGACGGCGATCAGGTGATACACCTTGCCCTTGGGGCCGAAACAACACAGATCGGTGCTGCGGACAAACACAAATTCCGGAATCTCCGAATCGACGCCGCTGGGCTTCATGTAGCCTC
Organism: Planctomycetota bacterium; assembly: GCA_018242565.1. Lineage (GTDB taxonomy): Bacteria > Planctomycetota > Planctomycetia > Planctomycetales > Planctomycetaceae > JACQFH01. The sequence goes on from JAFEBR010000609.1 coordinate 3,864, forward strand.
GAATTCGCACGTGTTTCCCGTCGAGCGCCCGGAGCCAGGGAGGCATCTTCTCGACGCAGTCGGAGGTGACCGGTTCCATGTTGATGATTTTCAACAGGTCCAGGTCGTCGAAACCGATCCGCAGGGCGTCGCCCGGGCCTTCAACCACGAAGTGCCGAGCCGGGAGGGGGTTTTCGGGCGAAACCGGCGGGGGCTCTGCCGTGCTGCCGTGGGACGGTGTGCCGACGCTCTCAGGAGCATTGGGCGATACGGGTTCGCCGGGCCCTGCGCTTGGCGTCGCATCGGGGGCAGTCCCCGAAACCGCGGAACCTTCCTGGACGGAATTGGCATCGACTCTGGCTGGTGGCGAAGTCAGATCTGTGGAGTCTGTCGAACTCTCCGCACCGGGTTGTTCGTCGGTCGATTTCTGGATTTCCGGATAGGACCGGGCCGACACGGCAGGTTCATCGTGGCAACCCCACGAGACCAGACAGAGCAACCCTGCGCAGCCGGTCGCGAAGATCTGGTGTCGCCAGTCAATCCGGTCGTGGCTCATTTGAAATGCGTTCCTTCGATGACATAGACGGCGTTCAAACCGGCCGACCGGGTGGGAGCCAGCGCCCGGAACACGCCTCCCACACCAACCAGTTGCTGTTCCCGGTGGTTGACGGTCAGATCCTCAAATTTGACGACGATCATGTCGGTCAACTTGGGCTGGCCACCGAAGCAACATTGGCCGGTGTCTTTGACCAGGACAAATTCCGTTAATCCCTGGAGCTGTTTCGTGGGATACATGTATCCCTTGACGTAAATCTGCTTGCCGTCGAGGGCTGCGACTTCCGGAGCGATCTGGGGCTCACCATTCTCGGCGACCGTGGGCGGAGTGGCTTTGGCCAGTTCAGAAAAGCTCACCCGCAGGTAACCTTCCGGCAACTCGGTGATGTAATCATAAGTGTGGAAGGCAGCGGCCCCCAAAACCAGCACCAGGGACAAGCTCGTCCCCAGCCAGGCGACCGTACGGCCACCGAATTCCCCCGCCGCGCGGCGAATCTGCCAAAGGGCAATGACGCCCGTGATCATGCCGACGATGCCGATGGCCAGGCAGGGAATCGCCAGGAAGCCGGCAAGCGAGCACAACGCCAGGAACAAACTGATCGGAGCCATGGCCGGGACCGGGCGATACGCAAATTCATCATTCGGATCGCCAGCCTGATCCCGCACGGGCGACGCAACGACTGAACCTGAAAGTATTTGCGACATACTGCACACCTGGGCCGAGAAATCCGCCCGTCCATTGCGGGCACTTCACATTCTAACACACCCCGACGGCCGTTCCAGTCCGGGTATAAAGGTTACGTGCTTTCCCGCCGGACTGCTGGCTCGTCCGCCCCATTGGTGGCCCTCTGCGGGTGATCTGAGACACCTGGCCCGCAAAACCGATTTTGACTGCTGCGCTGGACCGGGCACCGGCAAAAGGGAGGCTGACGGGTCAGACCATGGACCAGCCCCACCATCGGGGACGGGCACCGGAATCGGGCAGTGCGTCGCGGCTGTTGGATCTTATTCGCTCAAGCCTTTGGCCACATCGGCCCGGTACGCGGTGATCCCGGGGACCAGACCGACAATGACGGCCAGGACCAGCAAGGCGGGCAGGATCCAAAGTTCGTGCTGCTCAAAGAACCAGGGGTCAATCAGGATGTCGCTGCGGGATTCGACGATTGGACCGGCGACAAACACGAAGGCATGTCCCAGCAACAAACCCATCAGGGCGCCTCCCAGGCACAGCAGGACCGACTCGGCAATGATGATCGAAAACACGGTATGACGGCGGGCGCCCAGAGCGCGCATGATCGCGATCTCGCGTTTCCGGTCTGACATCGAATTGTAAATGCTGACGAAAATCCCCACGCCGGAAACCACGATGATCAGGGCCGTCATCACCACCAGCATTGTTCGAATGTTGCCAACCACATCGTTGAGCAACTTCTTGATCTGCTCAATGGGATTGACCGCCTGGGCCACGGACCCTTTGTTGATGCGGGGCATGATCAGAAACGCCACGGCCGACTGCTCGGCGGAACTCTTGCCGGCCGACTGCACCAGAATGGCCGTGACCTGTTTCTGCTCATCCGAGATTTTTTCTTTCTTGCCCCCTGCGGGGTGAGCGGGCGGTGCCGAATCGGGGGGCGGCTGAGGAATGACAATTTCGGCATCCCGGCGGGCCTGCTCTTCGAGTTCCACCTCGGCCTTCGACTTGCCATGCCCTTCAATCTCGTAGAAACCGTCGTAGTTGATGAACACGGCGCGATCGATCGGCAGGCCGGTGGGGGCCAGCACTCCCGAGACCGTGAATTTCTCATCGTGAATGTCGCTCGTATTGCCGCCATGCGCAATCGGGAATTTCTTGCCTACCGACCAGCCATAGGCCCGAGCCACCCGCGCACCGATCACGGCGTCGAAGGTACCGCTGATGGGTTTGCCCGCTTGAAACTCAAATTTCTTGCCGGGCACATAGTCGCATTCGAAATACTCCGGGATCGTGCCGACGATGCGGAACTTGCCGTCTTCGGTGGTGTCACCCAGGGCAAACGGAATGGCATGGGCCGCCCACTTCTTCTTTTTGATATCCAGGTAGTACTTGTACGGAATGTTCTCGATCGGCTTGTCGAGAAAATAGATCGTGTTCAACACGAGTTGCATGGGGCTGCCCTTGGCACCCAGGATCATGTCGAAACCGGTCGCATTCTGGCTGAACATTCGGCTGACGACGCCGTTGATCACCAGCACCGCCACCATCAGCGCGACACCGAGCGCAATACTCAGTGCCGTCAGACACGAGGCCAGCCAGCGTTGTCGAATACTTTTCGCCGCGATCGTTACCAGATTCATGCTACCGCCTCCGTGCGGTTGAAATCGGTCAACCGATCCACTCGCTGAAACCGACCCGCAACTTCCAGCGAGTGGGTGACCATCAACAACGACACCTGATTCTCGTGGCAGGCCGTACAGATCAGATCGAGAATGGTGTTCTGATTTTTGACGTCGACATTGGCGGTGGGTTCGTCGGCCAACAGCAGCGACGGCTTGTTGGCCAGGGCCCGGGCCACGGCCACCCGCTGCTGTTCACCCACCGACAGTCGTGACGGTTTGTGATGCAGTCGATGCGACAGGCCCACCTGGTCCAGAAGTTCGAGGGCCCGCTTGCGATCGACCGGCTTGCCCGAAAAACTCATTCCCAGCAGCACATTTTCCAGGGCGGAAAACGCCTGCAGCAGATTGAAGGTTTGAAACACAAACCCGATTTTCTGGGCCCGAAATCGATCTCGCCGCACTTCGTGCAACCGGGCCAGGTCGATGTTGTCGATGAGCACAGCCCCGGAATCGGGCAGAGTGATGCCCGAAATGACATTCAGCAGGGTCGTTTTGCCACCACCGCTGGGGCCCAGCAGTGCCACCTGCTCACCCGATTGCACCGTGAACTCGGCAATGTTCAGCACCGGCAGGGCGCGGCCATCGGGTTCACGATAGGACTTACGGACATCCTTGAGGACAAGCGACACGAATCGACGGCTCCCGGCGAAGAAATACAGTGTGCAATCAGTCGTAATCGTACAGGGGCGATGCGTCACGCGCGATCGCCGCCGCTCAGGTTCGGTATCTTGGCAACCCCCTCCCAGGCATGCAAGGGGTGTTTGACTGCACCGACTTGCCGGGCGCGGGCCGACCCGCTCACAGCGCCGAATCGTCGCTTTGAGAGCGCGTGACCAATGGTGCCTCAGCCAGATGCGACCAACGCCGGACCCTTGGCACTTCACTTACGCCAATCGGCCTGATCGCGTGGGATTTCTCTGGAGAATTCCTGGTGACGCGCTCGAACTACGGAGAATTTTCAGGATCCTTCCCGAAATCGACGGCGAACAAATCGGTCTGCAAGATGGAAATGCACACCCGATGCAATCGCAAAAGTCGTCTCGTGTGGTCAGGGTGAAAAGGCAGAACGCCGTGGTCGCTCGCCGCCTGCAAGTTCTGACGGCTCAAGGTTTCCGAAATCCCGCAACCAACGTAGAATGTCGTTTTTGTTACGGGAACACTGGTTCATGGCTTCCACAAGCGGTCGTCGCGCACTGATCACCGGCATTACCGGGCAGGATGGTTCTTATCTGGCGGAATTTCTGCTGGAAAAGGGCTATGAAGTGCATGGCATCGTCCGCCGTTCCAGCACCAGCAACACGCAGCGCATCGACCACCTGTGTGTCGATCCCCATGTGGGCAATCCGCGGCTGAAACTGCATTACGGCGACATGGCCGACGGGCAGTGCCTCACGAACCTGATCCTCGATCTGAAACCGCACGAGATCTACAACCTGGCGGCACAAAGCCATGTGCGGGTGTCTTTTGACAAGCCCCTGTACACCGTTGATGTCACCGGTGTGGGAGCACTGCGAATTCTCGAAGCGGCCCGGCAGTTGAATCCTCAACAACCGGTGCGGGTCTACCAGGCCTCGTCGAGCGAGATGTATGGTGAAGTCCACGAAGTGCCGCAAACCGAGCGGACGGCGTTTCACCCGCGCAGCCCGTACGCGTGCGCGAAGGTGTTTGCGTTTCACCAGACGGTGAACTACCGCGAAGCGTATGGGCTGTTCGCGTGCAATGGCATTTTGTTCAATCACGAGTCGCCTCGCCGAGGTGAAACGTTTGTCACCCGCAAAATCACCCGTGCGGCCACCCGGATCAAAGAAGGGCTGCAGCAGAAACTGTACTTGGGGAACCTCGATGCCAGACGGGACTGGGGCTACGCCCGGGAATATGTCGAGGCGATGTGGCTGATGCTGCAACACGAGCAACCGGAAGATTTCGTGATCGCCACCAACGAGAATCATACGATCAGGGAGTTTCTCGACGCGGCGTTCGCTCGTGTGGGTCTCAACTGGCAGGAGTACGTGGAGATCGATCCCCGCTACTACCGCCCGGCCGAGGCGGACGAGTTTCGGGGAGATTACAGCAAGGCGGCGCGATTGCTGGGCTGGAAACCACGGACTTCGTTTCGGGAGCTGGCAGAACTCATGGTGGATGCCGACTGGATACTTGCGCGGAAGGAACGAGACGCCGGCGGAACCGCGTAAACGCCCGAGAAGGCCACCGCCGCATTCGCTCTTCGTCAGCTGGATTTGTTGGAGTTGCGATGACCTTGAGTTCCCGCGTTCATGTCTGGTTCCGCGCCGCGGTGCTGTGCTGGTTCACGACTCTGCCGGTGTCGATTTTCGCGCAGGCTCCGGAATCGCGACCGGCGGAAACCGTGTTTCTGAATGGCGCCGTGTACACGGTCGATGCCAGCCGCAGCTGGGCCGAGGCGGTCGTCATCCGCGACGGGAAGATCGTGTATGTGGGAACCACGCGCGGGGCCAGTCCCTGGATCGGGCCGCAGACCAAGACCATTGACCTGCAGGGCAAGATGCTGCTGCCGGGGTTTCATGACGCGCACGTCCATCTGGTCGGAGGCGGAATTGAACTCGGCGAATGCGACCTCAATGGGCTGACCAAACTCGAAGACATTCTGGCGGCGGTACGCAAATACGCAGCCGAGCATCCGCACAAAAAATGGATTCGCGGTGGTGGGTGGCCATTGACGCTGCAGAAACAGATCCACAAATCACAGCTCGATCAAATCGTCCCGGACCGTCCGGTGCACCTCGATGCCGCGGATGGTCATTCCTCGTGGGACAACTCGCTGGCGCTGGCCGCCGCCAAAATCACCAGGGAGACACCGCAGCCCGCCCGGGGCCGCATTGAACATGACCCACAGACGGGCGAACCCACCGGCGTGCTGCGCGAAGCAGCGGCGTTTCTGGTCGCCGACGAGATTCCGCCCCACTCTCCTGAAGAATACCAGGAGGGGCTGCGTCGCGGGCTGAAACTGGCAAACCGTCTGGGGATCACCTCGGTCTGCGAGGCGCGGGTCACTGATCGGCACCTGGAGGCGTTCGCCGCCCTGGAGAAACGAGGCGAATTGACGGTCCGCGCTGTCTGCGCCATGGGCTACACCGATTCCGGAGAACTCTCGGAGATTGCCAAGTTCGTCGACTGGCGGAAGAAATACCAGGGGCGGCGGTTCCGAGCGACGGCCGTCAAGATTTTTGAAGATGGCGTGATTGAGTCGAAAACAGCCGCGCTGCTGGAACCCTATCTGGGTGGCGACAAGCCGGAAATGGGCTGGCTCAACGTGGAACCCGACGTGCTCAACCCGCTGGTTGCGCAACTGGACAAGCTGGGCTTTCAGGTGAAAGTTCACGCGATCGGCGACCGAGGCATTCGCGCCACCCTCGATGCGTTCGAGTTCGCCCGGAACCGCAATGGCACCCGCGACTCACGGCATCACATCGCGCACATCCAGATGTTCCACCCGGCTGACATTCCCCGGTTTCGTCAACTGGGAGTCGTCGCCAACTTTCAACCACTGTGGGCCTACGCCGACCCGTACATCATGGACCTGACGATTCCGATTATCGGCGTCGAACGTGCACGGTTCATGTATCCGATTCGCAGCCTCGCCAAATCGGGGGCCGTAGTGGTCTGCGGGAGCGACTGGTCAGTGTCGTCGATGAACCCGCTGGAGGCGATCCAGATCGGCATCACCCGCCGCGGACTGAAAGACGGCCCCGGCCCCGGCTGGCTGCCCGACGAAATGGCCGATCTGCCATTGCTCCTGGCGGGGTACACCATCAACGCGGCCTATGTGAACTTCCAGGAATCGGAAACCGGTTCGATCGAACCGGGGAAAGCGGCCGACCTGGTGGTGCTCGACCGGAACCTGTTCGAGATTCCGGCCCACGAGATTCATCGCGCCCAGGTCCTGCTGACACTGCTGGACGGCCAGGAAGTCTATCGTGCCGAAAAGGCCGATTTTTTGCGGTGACGGGCGAGATTGACATAGTCCATCAAAGCAGCCCGGTACAAAATTCTTCAAAAAGGCCTTAATAGGCCCGGCCTGCGGGCCGTCTTCCTGTTGGAACTGAATCGAACTCTTCGAATTCTCCACCAGGAAAGCCGCCATGCTGGACCAGCCCCTCTCTCGTCGGTCGTTTGTCACAGGAATGCTGTATCTGGGCACGGGTGCCGTCGGCCAGATGTGGTTGCGAGATGCCGAGGGAGCCCCGAACCCGAACTCCCCCCCGCCATTTCCGGATTCCCGGTTGTGTGGCGGACCAAACCACTATCTGACGTACGTGTCGACCGACAAACCGATCTACCGATCGGGGGACAAGGTCTACGTCCGTGGCGTCGTGCTGCAGCACACGACTCATGAACCACTCCCCTCACAGCCAGCGGTCCACTCCACGATCGAGATCGTGGGCCCCAAAGGTGATGTGGTGGCGACCGGCGCGATCGCCGTCGAAGATGCCGTGCTCGGATTTTCGTGGACCGTCCCCGAAGGCCAACCGGGGGGCGAATACACTGCGAAGATCACCTTTCCCCACTTCGGTCATACCCCCGCCGAGCGCAAATTCGACATTCGCAGTTACCGCGCGCCGCGGCTGAAATCACAAATTCAATTTCTGCGTGAAGGCTACGGCCCCGGCGACGAAGTTGTGGCCACCTGGCACATCGAGCGGGCCGAAGGAGGCATTCCCACCGACGCGAAATTGACCGTGACCGCCCGAGTCGATGAACAACAGGTCTTTCAAGGCCCGGGCACACTCGACCCCGAGGGCCGGGGCATCGTGCGATTTCGACTGCCTGCAGACATCGTGCGCGGAGAAGGTACGCTGGCGGTCGTCATTGAAGACGGCGGAGTGGTCGAAACGGCCACCAAGACCTTGCCCATTCTGTTACAGACCGTCGATGTGGCGACCTTTCCGGAAGGAGGCGAGTTGCTCGCCGGCGTGAAAAACCGGGTGTATTTCGAAGCCCGGACGCCGGCCCAACGACCGGCCGACATTGCCGGTGTGGTCGTGGATGCAACGGGGCAGGAAATCGCCCGGTTTCGCAGTGAACATGAAGGCCGCGGGCGATTCGAGTTCACTCCTGCCGCCGGGCAGACGTACGCGCTGCGGATTACCGAACCCGCCGGCCTGCGGCAGACGTATCCGCTGGGTGACATCCGCACTACGGGTGCGGTGCTCTCTGCGGTGCGCGAGACATTTCGCCACGACGAACCCATTCGAGTGGAGGTGGCCACCCCTTTGCCCAGTGTCGTGGCCACGCTATCGCAACGGGAAGTTCTGCTGAATCGGCAAGTCGTGTCGCCTCGGGAGGCCCAGCCAGCCACGGTCACCTTTGAGACGCCCGCCACGGCCTGCGGCGTCTTGACCGTGACGTTGTGGGATGCCGAAGGCAAACCGCTGGCCGAGCGTCTGGTCTTTCGGCAACCAACCCATTCCGTCCAGGTGCGGCTTAAGACCGATGCGGCGAGCTATTCTCCGGGGGGCAAAGTCTCGCTGCAGGTCCAGACATCCGATGAACGAGGCGCGCCCATCAGCGCGATCGTGGGCCTGACCGTGACGGACGACAGCGTTCTGGAAATGGTGGAAAAGCGTCAGCAGGCCGCCCGCCTGCCCGTGATGGTGTATCTGGAAAATGACGTCCGCGAACTGGCGGACGCCCAGATCTACCTCGACCCTCACAGTGATCGAGCCGAATTGGCCGTGGACCTGCTGCTGGGAACACAAGGCTGGCGGCGCTTCGCACTGGTGGACTGGCAGAAATTTGTCGAGCAGCATCAGGACGCCGCCCGACGGGCCTGGGCCTTGACCGTTCCCGTTCAGGAGGACGAATTAATCATGGATCGCTCCGAGGGGGCACGGGTCTTCTCCTTTCGTGGCCTGTCCCTGGCTCGATCCGCCCGCAGTGCCCCAATTGATGCCCTCTTGTTCAAAGAGAAAGCCGACAAAGATCTTGCCAAAGGTGGGGCAGGCGATCGCGATCAGGCCCGTTTCATCCTGGCCGATCGCGAAGTCGGACTGAAGCTGGAAGCCGGCGTGGAAGAAGTCGCGGCCAAACGGCGGGCCGATTCACAACTCGTGAGTTCCGCGTTCGTGTATGTCCGGGTTTACGCGCACCAGGTAGCGGGGCCACGGACGCCAGAGACCCGCACCGACTTCACCGAAACGCTGTTCTGGCATGCGGGCTTGAAGACGGATGCCCGCGGCCAGGCGACGATCGAATTTGCCCTGAATGATGCGATCACCACGTTCCGCGCGCTGGCCGATGCCTTCACGAAGACGGGCGCCGTCGGCACGGGGACGACCCTGATTGAATCGGTACGGCCCTTCTACCTGGAACCCAAACTGCCGCTGCACGTGACCCAGGGTGACCAGATCGTGTTGCCGATCGCCTGCGTCAACTCGACCAGTCAACCGCTCGACAACATTCAAGTCTCGCTGACAACCGCGGGTGCCTCGGCAGTCTCGCCTTCGAAAAAGTTGCGGTCGCTGCCGGCACGCAGTCGCGAACGCACGCTGACGGAATTATCAGCCGGTGCCCACTGTGGTCCCACAACCGTCACGGTATCCGGGTCGGCGGGCCCCTTCCACGACCAGGTGTCGCGAACGTTTGAAGTTCACCCCCGCGGATTTCCCGTCGAAGTGGCCGCAGGGGGCTTGATCGAGGCGGACTCGACGATCCGCCAGACCATTGAGATTCCACCGGACGTTGTGGCGGGCAGTTTTGTTTCGCAGGTGGACATTTATCCCACCCCACTGGCCAGCCTGACGGAAGCTCTGCAGGCCCTGTTGCGAGAACCCTGCGGCTGTTTTGAACAAACGAGTTCGACCGTCTATCCGCTGATCATGGCGCAGGCCTATTTCCTGTCGCACCAGGGAGTTCCTGCGGCGCTGATCGAGAAGAGCGCGGCGATTCTCAACAGTGGCTATGACCGCTTGCGCGGGTTTGAGTGCCAAAACGGCGGTTTCGAGTGGTTTGGGCACGATCCCGGACATGACGCACTCACCGCGTACGGACTGATGGAGTTTTCCGATCTGCAAAAGGTTCGGCCGGTCGACTCGACGCTGATCGAACGCACCCGGAAATGGTTACTCGATCAGCGGAACGGCCGCGGGACTTTTGAACGCAAGACACACACACTGCACACCTGGCTCGCTGAGCCCGAGGTGTCGACCGCTTACAACGTGTGGGCCCTGTTGTCGGCGGGTGCCACGGAAGATCTGTCGACAGAGATTCAGTGGATCCGCGACGCGGCTGTACGAACGGCGAACACTTACGTGCTGGCACTGTCCACGCTGGTGCTGCAAATGGCGGGAGACAAACCTGCCGCGCTGCTCGACCGCCTGGCCGGCCAGCAGACAGCGGGTGGCGCCGTCGAAGGCGCCACCGTATCGGTGATCGGGAGCACGGGCGAAGCGCTGCAGATTGAGACGACGGCCTTAGCGGTGCTGGCCTGGTTGCCCGACCCGCAATTCGCGGTGCAGGTCGAACGGGGAATTCGCTTCCTCGCGGAAAGCTGCAAAGCGGGCCGGTTTGGTTCTACACAATCGACCATTCTGGCGCTCAAGGCCATTCTCGCTTACGACCAGGCACGAGCCGTGCCGTTGGCTGCGGGGCAGGTCGAACTGCGAGTCGATCAGCAACTCGTGGGGACGCCGGTGCACTTCGACAAACAAACGCACGGAACGATTTCACTGCCCCGCTTGCCGGTACTGACTCCCGGTCAGCACACCATCGAACTGCGAATGACCGGAGGTTCGCGCATGCCTTATGCGGTCGCCGCCCGCTTCACGCGATTGCAGCCCGAAACCTCGGATCGCTGCCAACTGACCTTGGAAACGACCCTCAAAGACCGCAAGGTTGTGGAAGGGGCGGTGACCGAAGCCCGGATCGCCATCGTCAATCGCACGAATGAGACGGTCCCGACGCCCCTGGCCGTCATTGGAATTCCGGGTGGCCTGGAAGTCCGGCACGATCAATTGAAAGACCTGGTCAAAGCCGGCACGATCGCCGCGTACGAAGTCCTGGGCCATGAACTGGCACTCTACTGGCGGGCCCTGCCCCCCGAAGAACGTGTCTCGCTGCCGATCAGTCTGGTGGCGGCGGTTCCCGGTCGGTACACCGGTCAGGCGAGTCGTGCGTACCTGTACTACACCAACGAAGACAAATTCTGGGCACCCGGCCTGCAGGTCGAGATTACCCCCGTACGAGGGTAACACGCGGCGCTGGGAAATTCGCCGGGCAGGGTAGAGTGTCGGCAACACATAAATTCTCGAACGACCAGAGCAGGACGTCAGCGTCCGCGCCGGGTTTCGTGTATAATCGGGGGCATGACCCCAACCCCTGATCTGCGGCAGCCGGCACTCGGATCGGCGCGATTTGCGACCACCCAATGGACGGTGGTCCTCACGGCGGCCGGTGCGGGCTCGACCGCCGCCCATGCCGCTTTGTCTCAACTCTGTCAGCGGTATTGGTATCCGCTGTATGCCTACATTCGCCGGAGCGGACACTCGACACACGCGGCGGAAGACCTTACCCAGGAATACTTCACCCGCCTGCTGCAAAAACAAACGCTGGCTGACGTCGATCGGGAAAAAGGGAAGTTTCGCTCGTTTCTGCTGGCCTCGCTGAAGCATTTTCTGGCAAACGAAAATGATCGGGCACAGACATTGAAACGGGGCGGCCATCTCCAGATTGTGTCTCTTGACGCCGACAGCGCCGACAACCGGTATCGCCTGGAACCGACACACAGTCTGACACCCGATAAACTGTTTGAACGCCGCTGGGCCATGGCCGTGCTGGAACAGGTGCTCGCGCGCCTGTCCGATGAACAAGTGGCCGCCGGCAAGCAAACACTGTTCGAGCATTTCAAGCCGTTTCTCACGGCGGACCGCTCGGAACTGACTTATGACCAGGTCGCTGCAAAACTCGCGATGACCGAGGGCGCTGTCAAAGTGGCCCTGCACCGATTGCGGAAGCGGTATCGCGAATTATTGCGGGACGAGATCGGGCAGACGGTCTCCAACCCGGCCGAAATCGACGAAGAACTGCGGTATCTGCAGTCGTGCCTGTAAGACGGGACCACACCGGGCCTCCCGCCCCATCGATGCTCAGAGAGGCCGCGTCAAATTTTCTGAAATTCTGTGTAACCTGAATTGCGATTTGCTTCTGTAATGGTTGTCGCCGCGTTGTTCAGTTCGAACGGCGGCCTGCCCAGACCATGCGGAAGGCAAACCCCATGAACGAATCAAGAATCTGCAGCACCTGCGGCCAACCGCTCAGCACCGATGCCCCGGCAGGACTCTGTCCGGCCTGTCTGTTTCAGCGCGGACTCGACAGCCAGACGATGGATCCGGCCGTGACGGCTCCGCGTGGCCCGGCGGCCGAACCACTCACGCCCGCCGAACTGGCCCCGTTTTTTCCGCAACTGGAAATCCTGTCGTGTCTGGGACGGGGGGGCATGGGGGTCGTTTATCGGGCCCGACAAAAGTCGCTGGACCGACTCGTCGCGCTGAAGATTCTGGCCCCCGAGCGCGAGGCGGATCCGGCCTTTTCAGAACGGTTTGCCACCGAAGCGCTGGCACTGGCTCGACTCAATCATCCGCATATTGTGACGATTTACGACTTCGGTCAGGCGGGCACGTTTTATTACCTGCTGATGGAATTCGTCGACGGCATGAATCTGCGGGACTTGCAGCAAACCCGCCGACTGGAACCGCGCGAGGCTCTGGCCATCGTGCCCCCCATCTGTGAGGCACTGCAGTTTGCCCATGACCATGGCATTGTGCACCGCGATATCAAGCCGGCCAATCTGCTGCTCGATAAACAGGGGCGAGTGAAAATCGCCGACTTTGGTATCGCCACGATCCTCGACAGACGGAATGCCGACGCGGCTGAGCAGGCGGCGGGCACACCGGGCTACGCAGCCCCCGAACAAGTGTCGCATCCGCAACAGACCGATCATCGAGCCGACATCTACTCGCTGGGCGTCGTGTTGTACGAACTGCTGACTGGAGAACTTCCCACCCGACAACTTGAGCCCCCGTCGAAGAAAGTGCAGATCGATGTCAGGCTGGATGAGATCGTGCTGCGCGCCCTGGAACAAAACCCAGACCGCCGCTATGCCCAGGTCAGCCAGTTCAAAACGCAAATTGATAACGTCACGACGGCCGCGACGCATTCCCCCAAAGCGGAATCCTCGACAGTACAACCGGCTTTCAAATGGTTCGACAGGGATGCGTGGACGATCTGTAATGTCCCCATCGTCGGAGTTCGCGATGGCCGCGCTTGGCCATGGTTTCCCGGTCTGGCAATATTGGCGGCGACCAGCGCCGTGGTGGCGTTTTTCTGCTCGATTTTGGTCGTTTTGATCACCGGCCATCGACTGGCCGACATCAACCCGCTACTGGCCATACCATCCCTGTACGCCGCTCTATTCATCCCCGCATTGATTGTGCGACGGGCGCTGAAAGCGCCACACGAAAAACTCAGGCAACTGCCGGCGATTCCCGCTGTGCCCGCGGTCCCACCTCCGGAGTGGGCCTTGCGGATGGCATCGCGGTCTACTGCCAGTCGACGGGCCTGGCGACTGGTGTTGATGTCCGCCGGGTTCTTTTTCACAGGCTGCTTTCTGGCCCCCGGGTATGAAGTCACACAACTTTCGGGCGCCTATCATTGGAGATCGGTGCTGACGGCCGGTTGGCCAAATCCGTGGCTGTATCAGATCCAGGAGTTCAATCCAGGACAGAACTGGCAAGAAGTGCATCTGACCCGTTTGTCTTTTTTCTGTGGGCTTGCCGCGGCTCTGGTGTGGTTCATGTTTTGGCGCTATGCCCTCGCCGAGGAACGGGCCAGCGGCATTCTCGAACCCGCGGATCGTGTGTTTGCCCCGCGCCGGCAAATGAATGCCGATGGCACACCACGAGTGGACTGGTCACACGTGGGCGTATTGACAGGCGGATTGTGTGCTACCACGTGTGTGGGACTGGGGCTGATGACCGCTGGAATGGTCAGGTTTCTCGGGGCCGCAGGGATGTTACCGACGCTGATCCCCATGGCCATGCCCCCGCTGTTTGTGGGTTTCTCGCAGATCGTCCGCTGGAGTCTGCACGGCCAGACCGATCAGTTACCGGTGTATCGAATCCGTCCCCGGTATCTGGTGATCAGCGTCGTGCTGTTGTTCGTGATCGTGGTGGCGCTAGCCCTGTGGGCCGCTGCACGACAGCAAAGCTTTCAACCGCCTCACCCGTCGGGCGAATCCCGATTGCCCGAGACGGGCGTAATTCAGCCACCCGCATCAGTGGACGCCGGCAAGCCTTCGGAACAGGTTGGGGAATAGCAACCTCACGAGTTGACACTGAGGCGAAGCAGAGCCACGCGACCAGTCCCCGGCCTCGTGCCAGTCTGAGATCAAGATTGGTATGCTATGACCGGAGCACGCTACCGGTCACATCCGGAATGGCGTGTCGACCGGATGAGAGAGACAGAAAAACAGTACGTAACACGGCAGCACGACCGAAATTCCGGGATGCAAGCACACCATCATGGGTCAACGGCGGAAGGTTTACACAGCGGAGTTCAAGGCCCGGGTGGCGCTGGCCGCGATCAAAGGGGCACAGACCGTCGCCCAGTTGGCCACGCAATATCAAGTTCATCCGACACAGATCCAGCGCTGGAAAAAGCAGTTCCTGGAAGGTGCGGAAGGAGTTCTGGCCGATGTCGCCAGCGCTCACAACAACTCTCCGAAGAAAACTGAGACGGCGGCTGACTTGATGAAACAGATTGCCCATTTGCAGAGGCAAGTGGGCTTTCTCAAGCGACGTTGACCAAACCGGTACGGGCCCGACACATGCCAAGCCGATCTCGCTCCTCGGGGAACGAAACGTCGCCGAAACTGTACGTCGACGGAGTTTTTCGCAGTGAACTCCAAATCGTGGGCGACGGTGCGTGATATTTGGCGGGCAGCACCGCCTGTCCCTTTGAGTCGTACATCAGCCTGAGCCGAGCGATACCACCAACGGCCATGTACGTCGCCGACTTTGAGGTTAACGTCTCAAGGGATCCTGCGGTCATGCCGGGTGCAGGGCCAAGGTGTGCGATACGACCTTGCGGCCGAGGCGAGGGAGTGCGAAAGGCGCAGGCTGACGACCAGGTCCTGGAGTCGGCGCACCCAATGTCATCCGCATATCAACCAAATTCGGAGTTGGCCATGTTTGACCAGAAACTGTTATTCAGGATCATGCTGTGGTCACTGGCGGCGACGGCGGTGCTCGGGGTGACGGCCGTGCTGACGGCCCGTATGGATGTCGTCGGTCGGGTCACAGGCACGGCGATTGTCACCACCTGCGCAGCCGCCATTTTATGGCGGTCTGCCGTACGTTTTGAGAACAATCTGACGTCGGTCCGCCTGTCTCAAACCGGCGCACTGGCGTTTTACCTGCTCACGATCGCCGCGATCTGGGGAGAGCAGTATTCCGGAGAACTCTGGGGAACGGCCGGGGCCTGTCTCGGCAGCCTGCTCACCGCGGCCACAGGCTGGTCGCTGCGGCGACAAAAGGCGTATGTCTACCCAGGGTGGGTGGCCAGTGTCGTGTCGATTGTCTGCGGCATCTGCTGGCTGAGGGGGATCTGGACAGACGGTTATGACAGTCGCATTGCCGCCACCGGGTTTTCAATCGCCATGTGGAGCAGCCTGGCGGCACTGTGCCTGATCGGTCAGGGAGCAAATCCCTATCGTCCCTGGCGCTGGATCGGCGTCGTGGCGGCCGCTGTGGGTCTTGGGATATCCGAGTATGCGATTTACCACAGCTTCTCCGAGGCCTGGGTGCATCAGGGCATGTTTGTGGCCGGATCCATCGCGTTCTGCGTGATCCATGCGGTGCTCTGCACGTGCCACGACATCCTCACAACGAAACTGCCGATCCGCCGAGTGGCCATTGCTTCCACGATCGTGACCGCGGCACTGGCCGATGCGATCATCATTCAGAAACAGTTAGCCGACCAACTGGTGATTCGCCTGACAATCGCCGCGGCCATGGTCGCATCCACAAGCACCATCGCCACGGCATTCCTGCTGCAGAGACACTGGAAGAAATCACAGGACGAGCCGGCTGATGTCTGCGGTCCGGTTGCGGCCACCGAAGAGACCGAGTCGAGCTACACATCGATTCGTGTCGAATGTCCAGAATGTCGGCACTCGGTTCCGCTGGCTTTGGGCGATTCGACCTGTCCGCACTGTGGCCTGAGATTTCACATCGAACTCTACCGAGCCACGGCGGCGGGCGGCCATGAACGAGACAACTCCCTGGCGTTTGGCCACGGATAGCCACGGCCTGGCATGCACCGCCGATCGTCGTCGAGACAGATTCTGGCACGGCCGATTCTCGGAGTGCCAGGCAACCGCGAGCACGTGGGTGGCACATGGTCGCTTCAACAGCGCGTCGCGAGACCACAGACTCAACTTCGAGTTCGTATCCAAGGGGTGCTGGACACCGTCCACCCAGATATGGACTTTGCGGCAGCAGGCAAACAGCGTGGCCCAAGGATCGGGTGTTTCACTCGTGGGGTTCGCCGTTCGATGTACCGCGGCGTAAGCGATCCGCCTCGGCTTCCAGTTCGCGACGCAGGCGATTGAGATTCAACTGCCGGGAGTTCATCGCACGGCGGAAGACGCGCAGCGAGAGCCAGTCGAGCGCCGCCAGGAGCATGACCCAGAATGTCAGGAGCAACAGGCCAGACGCCATGACTGTGAAGGCACGGGCGGAGCTGTTGGTGCTCATGTAATCCAGAACGGGCACAAATAAGCCCAACAGCATCAGCAGCACGGCGACCTGCAGGCGACGACGGAACTGCGTGCGGTAGAACGATTTCTCGCGATCCGAGAGTGTGGCGTTGCCGCGATGCTCGCTCCATTGGGCCCGATGCCAGCGAAATAAGGCCCCACCGCCGAGAATCAGGGCTGTGCCGAACACCAGCGAGACGAGGAGGTCCATCATGCCGCGCCCCAATCCTTCATGCGATCTTCATTGGTCTTCATTTTTTTAAATTTCGGTAACCCCTATGTTCGACTGGCGTTTACGTTGATTCCGCTCGGTTCGGGGGTCAGGAAACGTCAGCGGCGATATTGACAATCCGGAGTGCCGGTTTATATTGGCATCCTCTTCACACCCACAACATTGTGGGTGCAGGGGCGGCTCAAAGCCCTACATGTTGTGCCATCTCTTTTTCACCAGACTTGATTTTTTACTGATCAACAGTATAGTTGAAGGCTGGGATTTGCCGATACTTTTCGGCAGCAGAGATCTGTTTTGTTACGGTCAGTTGCCCCTCGGAAATGATTTATCGTGGGGCGAGTTACGCGCAGGAATCTTTTAAGGAACGCATGATGCGTACAAAGCACGGAAAAGCTGCTAACGGTCGTATTTCTACCACAGGCCGCGGGGTACAGGAACCGTCCCTGGAATTTGCTGGGCCCACCGCCATGAAAGTCCCGTCTTATTTCTGCCCCGAGGGCATCGACCCGTTCGAAACGGTGGAATGGGACAAACGCTCGGCTCACATTAAAGACGAAAACGGGAAGATTCTGTTCGAGCAGAAGGACTGCGAAGTTCCCGTCGCCTGGTCGGCCCTCGCGACCAACGTCGTGGTGAGTAAGTACTTCTACGGGGAAGCGGGCACTCCCGAACGCGAGTCGAGCGTGCGGCAGGTCATCTACCGGGTGGCCCGCACGATCGCCGACTGGGGCACCAAAGACGGTTATTTCGCCTCACAAGAAGATGGCGAGAACTTCTACCGTGAACTGGCCTGGCTGTGCCTGCATCAGCACGGTTGCTTCAATTCGCCCGTGTGGTTCAACGTCGGTCTGTACCACCAGTACGGGGTGCGCGGCAGTCGCGGCAACTACCGCTGGGACACCGAAACCAATTCGATTCAGCGTCCCGACACGCCGTATGAATATCCGCAGGCCTCGGCCTGTTTTATTCAATCGGTCGACGACAACATGGAAGACATCATGCGCCTGGCGACCAGCGAGGCGATGCTCTTCAAGTTCGGATCGGGCACTGGCACCGACCTGTCGACCATTCGCAGTTCGAAAGAAAAGCTGTCGGGCGGCGGTGTGCCTTCGGGTCCGCTGTCGTTCATGCGGGTGTATGACCAGATTGCGGCTGTCGTGAAGTCTGGTGGCAAGACCCGCCGGGCCGCGAAGATGCAGAGCCTGAAGGACTGGCACCCCGACATCCTGGAATTCATCCAGGCGAAAGCCAAGGAAGAAAAGAAGGCCCGCACGCTGATCGCCAGCGGCGAGTATGAATCGAACTTCAATGGCGAAGCCTACAGTTCGATCATGTTCCAGAATGCGAACCTGTCGGTCCGCGTGAGCGACGAGTTCATGCAAGCCGTGCAGAATGACGGTGCCTGGCGGACGCGGTGTGTCACCGACAAGGCCAAGTTCGGTCCGGAATACAAGTCGCGGTATCTGTTCCGACAGATGGCCGAAGGGACCTGGTATTGCGGCGACCCGGGCGTGCAGTACGACACCACGATCAATCGCTGGCACACCTGCCCGAACTCCGGGCCGATCAATGCCAGCAATCCGTGCAGCGAGTACATGTTCCTGGACGACACGGCGTGCAACCTGTCGAGCCTGAACCTGAAGAAGTTCCAGCGGGCCGACGGAACGTTCGACGTCGAACGCTACGTCCGCGCCGCGTCGATCTACATCACCGCCCAGGAAATCCTGGTGGATCACGCCAGCTATCCGACGCCGATGATTGCCGAAAACAGTCACCGGTTCCGTCCGCTGGGTCTGGGCTTTGCCAACCTGGGCAGCCTGCTGATGTCGATGGGCATTCCGTACGACAGCGATGCCGGCCGCGGAATCTGCGGGGCCTTGACCGCCCTGCTGACCGGGCAGGCTTACCTCACGTCGAGTGAGATTTCGGGCAACATCGGTCCGTTCGCGGGATACAAAGAAAACGAACAGGCGATGTTGAATGTGATGCAGATGCATCGGGATGCGGTCGAGAACATCGACCCCGCGTGTCCGACCTATCTGCGTGACGCAGCCCGCAAGGTGTGGAACGACTGCCTGGCTTCGGGCAAGGTCAACGGTTACCGCAATGCGCAGGCCACCGTGCTCGCCCCGACCGGAACGATCGCGTTCATGATGGACTGCGACACGACCGGCATCGAGCCTGACATCGCTTTGGTCAAGTACAAGCAGTTGGCCGGCGGCGGCATGCTGAAAATCGTGAACCGGACTGTCCCGACGGCGCTCAAGACGCTGGGTTACAGTCAGGAACAGATTGATGCGATCATTGCGTCGATCGATCAGCACGACACGATTGAAGGTGCTCCGAATCTGAAGGCCGAGCACTTGCCGGTCTTCGATTGTGCCTTCAAGCCGCAGAACGGCAAGCGGTCGATTCCGTGGCGGGCCCACGTCACGATGATGGCCGCCGCGCAACCGTTCCTGTCGGGTGCGATTTCGAAAACGGTCAACATGCCGGAAGAATCGACGGTCGAAGACATCGAGAACGCCTACATGGAAGGCTGGAAACTCGGTCTGAAAGCCCTGGCGATTTATCGCGACGGTTCGAAGAGCAGCCAGCCCCTGGCGACCTCGAAAGAATCGGACCGTAAGAAGAAAGGTGAAGAGCCGGTCGCTGCTGCCCCGGCTCCCGCACCGGTGGTGCCGGCGCCGTTCCGCCGTCACCTGCCGGCCACACGTCGGTCGCTGACCCACAAGTTCTCGGTGGGCGGTCACGAGGGTTACATCACCGTCGGCCTGTTTGAAGACGGCAAACCGGGTGAACTGTTCATCACGATGGCGAAAGAAGGAAGCACGATCGGCGGTCTGATGGACACGATCGGCACCCTGACGTCACTGTCGCTGCAATACGGCGTGCCCGTGGAAGCGATGGTCAACAAATTCGCCCACATGCGGTTTGAACCGTCGGGCTGGACGGGCAATGCCGACATTCCCAATGCCAAGAGCGTTCCCGACTACATCTTCCGCTGGCTGGGGATGGAATTCATCTCGGGTTATCGGGAAGCGAATGCTCCGCAGCGGAACGGCAACGGATCGAATGGCCATGCCTCCAACGGTCACGCCGCCACGGGTGGCAATGGGACCGTGAAATCCGCCGAGGGAAATGGCCATGTCGCCCAGGCGACTGACCATGCCCCCAGTGCCCACTCGGTGCACTCGCTGGAAGGCGCCCTGCAGTCGGCTGAAGGACCTCATGTCCGCAGCCAGCAGTTTGCCAAGTTCCAGGCTGACGCACCGGCGTGTGACAACTGCGGAGCGATCACCGTCCGTAACGGGAACTGCTACTTGTGCCACAACTGCGGCAACAGCATGGGCTGCAGTTGATGGTGCCTTAGCGAAGGCAGTCACTTTCAGTGGGGCGTAATGGAACCCAGCACGGAAGCTCGCCCCCATCGGAAGCGCCTCGGTCCCTCACCGAGGCGCTTCTGTTTTTTTACAGGCTCCTCCCCGCGCTGCTGCCACTGCTCGTTCGCCAGCGCCTCGTCAGTCGTCGTGATCATTGTCTGCCCTGATGCAGCCGAGCGCGCGATCTTCCGTCCTGTCTGACGCCAGCCAGACAGCCGATCGGACACCGTGGGAGTTACGGCCAGCAGCAAGACACGCTGCCAGCCGGCCAACTTCATCCGTCAGTCCGGCGATCTCGCCGGAGCAGATGACGACCACAGCCCCCGTGTTCCAGACGACCGCATCGAGGCCAGAAATCTTTGCTGCCCTTGCGGAATTCTGTGTACAGCGGCAACACCACCAGGCAAAAAACTCCACAAACTATTGTCACATATACACTTAAAATATTTTCTTCGAACTGACGAGTTTTTTCCTGAATTCGATGATCCGCATGCCACTTGATTGCGTTTCCATATCAAAGTGATATCATTTCGATATTCACCAAGAACAATGCTGTTCCTCAGAAAAGGAAAGACGTCATGAGTCGCGAGAAACCCATTCAGGTCAAAAGTGGCTGGCAGATGCTGCCTCTGCACCTGACCATGTTGATCGGTAGCATTCTGGCCACGATTGCAATCGCCGTCTGGTCCAAGGAAACCGGGAATCCTCCCTGGCCGTTGATCGCCACCATCCCCTTGATCGTGGTCTCTGCGGTCTTCATGTGCGGGTTCTTCACACTGCAACCCAACGAAGCCCGCGTACTCGTCTTGTTTGGTGATTACCGAGGCACGGTTCGCGAAAGCGGCTTTTTCTGGGCGAACCCGTTCTATACGAAGCTGCAGATGTCATTGCGAACCCGCAACATGGAAACGCAGCGTTTGAAGGTTAATGACAAACGGGGTAACCCCATCGAAATCGCCGCCGTCGTGGTCTGGCAGATTCAAGACACGGCCCAAGCCTGTTTCGATGTGAATCGCTATGAGGAGTATGTGAAAATCCAGAGTGAAACGGCGGTTCGCCACCTGGCCAACACCTACGCCTACGATCATGGCGAAGAAGGCGAAACGACTTTGCGAAGCAGTGTCGAAGAAGTCTCGGCGGCCCTGTGCAAGGAGTTGCAGGATCGCGTGGGCAAGGCGGGTGTGATCGTCGAAGAAGCGCGGCTGACTCACCTGGCTTACGCCCAGGAAATTGCCAATGCCATGTTACGACGGCAGCAGGCGGAAGCGATCATCGCCGCCCGGCAGAAGATCGTACATGGTGCCGTGAGCATGGTGCAGATGGCGCTCGACGAACTGGCGGCGAAGGAGGTGGTCGAACTGGACAATGAGCGCAAGGCCGCCATGGTCAGCAACCTGCTCGTGGTTTTGTGTGGCGAAGCCGAGGTCACCCCGGTCGTCAACACGGGAACTCTCTACACCTAATTCCGATGGCAACCCGCAAGTCATTCCTGTTACGGCTGGATCCAGCGCTCTACGAAGCCTTAGAGCGCTGGGCCGAACAGGAACTGCGCAGCGTCAATGGCCAGATTGAATTCCTGCTGAAGCAGGCGGTCCGAACCCGCGACCGCAAAGCCCTGCCGCCGGAAACAGAACCAGACGGTGCAACCGATTCGTAAAATGGCTCTGGCCGGGGGCCGGGCCTTTTCGGATGTGTGACGTGCTGCGTCACCAGCGCTCAATCGGCCCCGCGGGGACGGGGATGTGCATATCGGGCAAGGCCGCCGTGCGATTGCCCGACACGGGGCCATGTTCGACAATCAAGGCCAGCGCGGCCTCGGCCGCCTCGATCGTCTGAGCATGTTGAAATTCGTTTCGCAGTCGCGGCGGAACCTGCATCGACTTGAGATACCAGTGGGCCATTTTCCGGAAGAAGGGCAAGGCGCGGTCGGCTCCGCGCAACTCGACCACATACGCCAACTGCTGCCGCAGCAAGTGCAGGCGATCGTCGAAGGTTCCGGGGGGATCATACCGGCCGGTCGTTTCCCACTGCAGCAATTGCCGAAAAATCCAGGGATTTGCCAGCGCCCCGCGACCAATCGAAATGGCCCGACAACCGGTCTCGCGAAACATACGTGCCGCGTCGGCGACGGTGCGTACATCGCCATTTCCCACCACGGGAATCGACTGCACCGCGTCGACCACTTTTCGAATCCCGTCGAGGCTCACTGTTCCGCTGAACCCCTGGGCCCGGGTGCGCCCATGAATCGCAATCGCCGCCACTCCGATTTTCTCGAATTCCCGGGCAAATTCGGGAGCCGTAATCTGCGTCTCGTCCCAGCCCAGACGCATTTTCACAGTCACCGGCAAGCGTACCGCCTGGACGATCTGTTCCACGAGCGCCACAGTTTCGGACCGTCGACACATCATGCTGGCGCCGGAACCGTTCTTCACCACCTTGTTCACCGGGCAACCCATGTTGATGTCGATGGAATCGACCCCCTGCCCTTCCAGCAGACGCGCTGCCTCGACCATCATGTCGGGCTCGCTGCCAAAAATCTGGACGGACAACGGCCGATCCCCCGGGCAGGTGGCGATCAACTCTAATGCCTTGGGATTCTGGGCCAGCAGGCTCCGGGCATTCACCAGGTCGGTGGTTGCCAACCCCAGACCTCCGAACGCACGGACGATACGGCGGAACGGCAGATTGGTGAAACCCGCCAGCGGCGACAGCAGATAACGGGTCGCCAAAGTCAAATTTCCATAGGAGACTGGCGGCAACTGAGGGGGAGCAGGATAATCCGGTCGCTGAACTTCGTTCACGTCGTAACTGACTTGCTGAGAGGTATCGAAAAGCCCGCCTGTGGCGATCCGGTCTGTGCCGGAATGACGCGGAACAACGGCCGCGTGCCCTATGTTACCCACACTTCACGTGCTGTACGAGACAAACATGACGCTTGCCCGGTTTCTCGGCCTCGGAAATCCTGCCCTCCGTAACCCCGCGACAGCCGCTGGCGCTGCCCTACGGCACGCTGGGAAATCGACGCGACCGCCGTCGCATGTTACCCGTCAGGCCTGCGGCAGGGCGCAGATTTCCCCGGCAGCCCTTATCTGGTCGTGCCTGGTGGTGCTGGCAAGCCTGCCCGCCGCGACGGCGCAGGCCCAGGCACAGGATGCGCCACCCAAGTCACTCGATTCACGTCTGCAGGTACAACTCTTCGCCGAGCACCCGCAGATTGTCACTCCCACCGGCATTGACGTCGATGCACGCGGCCGGGTCTGGGCGGTGGAAAGCAACACGCATTTTCCTCCCGCCGACTACAAAGGACATCCGACCGACCGGGTGCTGGTCTTGAGCGACTCAACCGGCGATGGCAAGGCCGACCAGAGCGTCGTGTTCGTCGACGGGCTCAAATTCACGATGAGTGTCGCGGTCAAACCTCGCTGGGCCCGAACGGCCCCCAACGAGAAGGGTGGGGGCACCGGGGGCGTCTACATCGCGACTCGTCGTGAAATTCGGCTGTTTCACGACGACGACGGAGACGATCGCGCGGACCGGTCAGAACCGATCGCCCGGCTCGAAACCAGGGGCGACTATCCGCATAACGGCCTGGCGGGATTTGCATTTGACGCCCGGGGTTGGCTGTATTTCGGCTGTGGCGAAAACCTGGGCGCCGATTACACGTTGGTCGGCGCCGATGGCACCACGTTCAGCGGAGGGGGCGAAGGAGGCAGCCTGTACCGATGTCGGCTCGATGGAACTCAACTGGAACGCGTGGCGACCGGGTTCTGGAATCCCCATGCGAACTGCTGCGACGCATTCGGCCACCTGTTCAGCGTCGACAACGATCCCGACAGTCGCCCCCCCTGCCGTCTGCTCGAGGCCATTCCGCAGGCGGACTTTGGCTATCGCTTTCGCAACGGACGCAAAGGTCTGCACCCGTTCACCGCCTGGAATGGCGAGATCCCGGGCACCTTGCCGATGGTGGCAGGGACCGGTGAGGCTCCGTCCGGAGTTCTGGCGTACGAATCGGATGGATTTCCGGAAGAGTATACAGGCCAACTGCTGGCCACCAGTTGGGGAGACCACCGGATTGATCGCTTTCGACTGCAGCCTCGGGGCACGTCATTCAGCTCCAATCCCGAGCCATTGATCGTGGGTGGCGAAAACTTCCGCCCGGTCGGAATCGCCTGCGCCCCCGATGGCAGCGTGTACTTCACCGACTGGGTCAAACGGGATTATACGCTGCATGGTCACGGACGAATCTGGCGCATCGCGCCGGTCGAGGCACGAAAGACACCGGTCATTGACCTGGCCACGATTCCCAAACGACCAGCCGACGAACTGACAACTCTCACCACGTCGCGACGATTGGATGTGCGCCGGCTGGCATCCCAGACACTGGCAGCCAGTTCCGCGGGACGAGCCCTGCTGTTCGAGGCGCTGCGAGATCGGGCCCGACCGCAACGCGAGCGGGTCGAAGCCCTGTGGGCCCTGGCGCAGGCCGGCTCGGGCGATGTCGACCTCAAACAGGCCAACCTGTTTACGTCGGCCGATTCGGTCGCCGCGGCCGCAGGCTGGCTGATCGGGACTCCCGAATTGGCGCTCGACCAGGCGACGGCGCGAAACCTGGCGGAAGCGCTGGTTGCCGAGCGACTGGGACAGCGAACGAGCCGCCTCGTTGATGGCTCTGCCCTGCTGGGAATCCTGGCGCAATGCAGCCTGGCTCCCGGCGATCGACTGGTTCCCTTGGCGCTGTCGATTGACGACCCGTTTTTAATGACCGTGATCGTCCAGTCCCTGACCCGCCATGGCACTCCCGACGGATTCGCCCGATACCTGGCACCGGGATCGAATGCCGCACCGCGGGTCCGAATCGCGACGGTCCTGGCCGCCCGACTGCACGCTCCGAAAGATACGACACTCGTCACCATGGCACTGGGGGATCATGACCCAGACGTCCGGCGGCTGGCCGTTCAATGGGTGGCGGAAGAAAAGCTCGCCGACCTGCGTCCGCGAGTGGAAGCCGTATTCAATTCAGCGTCGGTAACAGCCGACTTGTTCATGGCGACCCTGGCCGCGCTCGAAATGCTCGACGGTGCGAATCCCGCCGAAATCGACAAAACGCCAGCGGCGAAATACGTCCTGCCGTTATTGACGGATGAACGGCGGTCGCCCGCGGTCCGGGCCCAGGCGCTGCGGCTGGTGGCCCCAAACGATCCGGCCTTGACGCAGTCCGTTCTGGAAACGTTCCTCAAAAGCGGCCAGGCGCTGCTCACCCGCGAGACGATTCAGACATTGCAGTTGGCGGGGCCTGACCGAGCCGCCCCCCTGCTGTTACCGTTTGCCGCCGATTCGCAACAGAACTCTCAACAGCGGGCCGACGCTGTCGCCGGACTGGCGGCGGCAGCCCGTGCCGAAACCGCGGGTGGTCCCATTCGCCGACTGCTCGCCGAGGCCATGACCAGCCAGGATGCCAGTCTGCGTCTCGAGGGGCTGCGGAGCGCTCGCGGGTTGTTCGGCAGCGATTCAAAACTACGCGACGCCCTGTTGTCGGTCGCCGGCACTTTGAAATCGACGGCAGTGCCGTTGACCGACGCCCAACAGGATCTGGTCGATCAACTTGAATTGGCCAGCCAGGGGGAACAGGTTGCGCTGCCCGCCGAGGTGTCACGCCTTCGATCACGCAAGCCGGCGAACAAGGCGGAATGGCTGGCCCAGCTTAACCGCGGCCGGACGGCAGATCCCGAAGCGGGTCGTCGACTGTTCTTTCATACGAACGGACCGGGTTGCTACAAGTGTCATCTCGTCAATGGTCGGGGTGGCCGGGTGGGCCCAGATCTGTCGCGCATCGTGGAATCGATGAATCGGATACAGATGATTCAGTCGATTCTGGATCCCAGCAGCGAAATCGCGCCCCAGTTCGTGTCATGGTCATTCGAAATCACCGACGGTCGCGTTGTGACCGGCATGATCGTGCACGAAAACGAAGGCAAAACCGTGATTGGAGATGCCGAGGGCAAACTGACGGAATTCAAGACCATTGATATCGTGCAGCGCGTGCCGCAGGCGAAATCGGTGATGCCCGAAAAATTGACCGATCTGCTGACCCTGCAGGAATTCCGCGACCTCCTCGCCTATCTGGAATCGCTGAAATAGAGACAGCCGCGGGCCTGGGGTTTGCAGCGTTTGGCGACGTAGGCACACGTCGACCGGTTCTGGAAACCCGCTCGTCAGGGGCCAGCGCCATTCGTGCCACCCACACCAGGGCCCCGCAGATCCAAGCGCGGGGGGCACCGGTGACCTGTGGCGCTGGGCGGTCTGCCTGGGGTCGGGAAGAAGTCATGGCCTGTCGCCGGCACGATTCCGTCGGCGTTACTCGGCCGCCGTCGCCGGTGTCTTGAGTGCCACCAACTCGTGCCAGATCCCCTTCAGCAGTTCAGGCAACCCTTTGCCCGTCACGGCAGAGATACACAACACGGGAGTTCCCAACTCGGCCTGCAGGCGCTGCGCGACGGCTTGCGTTTCGGGCAACTCGGCCTTGGACACCACGACGATTTCCGGGCGTTCCAGCAGTGCCGGGTCGTGCAACCGCAATTCCTCACGAATCTGCCGGTAATTGTCGACCGGGTCAGTTTCGTCCTGGGGATGAGGTTCGACCAGATGCACCAGCACCTTGGTGCGTTCCACATGCTTCAGGAACTCGTGACCAAGCCCGGCACCGGCATGCGCGCCTTCGATCAAGCCTGGAATGTCGGCTACTACGAACGCGATGTCCTGGCTGAGCGAGACCATGCCCAGATTGGGGTACTTGGTGGTAAACGGATAGTCGGCGATTTCGGGATGGGCCCGCGAGATTCGACTCAGCAGCGTGGACTTACCGGCGTTCGGTTTGCCCAGCAGTCCCACATCGGCGATGACTTTCAGTTCCAGGGTGATGTTCCGTTCTTCGCCCGGAAAACCCCGTTCGAATTCGCGCGGCGCGCGATTGGTCGCCGTCTTAAAGAAGGTGTTTCCATGCCCGCCACGTCCACCGGCGGCGACAACGATTGAATCGCCGACGTTGGTCAGATCCCGAATCAAATCGTTGGTCTCGGCGTCACGGATCACGGTTCCGGGCGGGACCAGAATGACAACATCGGCACCATCTTTTCCGGTCCAGGTACTCCCCTGCCCGGGCTTGCCCCCTTCGGCCCGCCAGTGCTTGTGCCCGGCCAAGGGCGCCAGGCTGTCGACGTTTTCTTCGGCCTGAACGATGACGCTGCCCCCTTTACCACCATCGCCGCCGTTGGGCCCACCCCGGGGAACCTTGAATTCCCGCCGGAAACTCATGCAACCGTCTCCGCCGTCGCCTCCCTTCACAAAAATCGTCACGCGGTCAAGAAACATATTGGTTTGCTGGGCAAAAACAGAAACGGCAGTAAAAGACAACCCGCGAGGATACGGCAACTGGTGCCGATAGGCAACTGCATCCCGTTGAACCAGGACGCCGGGGAACCCGCGGCACCGAGTGACAGTGTCGCAGGGTGCCGGCCCGATTGGCACTCACAAGCCTCGGTCGCGGTAAAAAACAACAACACCGCGGGGGATCGAGACCGCGGTGTTGTTGAAATTTGAATTGCAGAGACGGTGGTTCCAATTCGTCGCCTGCATGTTCAGGCAGCGAACTGAACGTTCACTCATCCCGAGGACCGACGGCCCCACCGACGGCACCGCCCCCCTCCTCGTCGAGATTGAAGTTGAAGACATTGTCCTGCTCTTTCACTTCGCGATTCAGTCCCGACGTTTTGGGATCGGCAAATTTCAGCGGAATCAGGCTGGGGGGCGCCGTCTCCGGATCATCATTCGGGCCGGGTTCCGGATACGCCAGAATGGTCACCATGTATTTTCCCGCCGGGGCGCCTTCATTTTCAGTCCCCCAGGTAACCAGAAAGTTCCCGTCGTCGTCAGTTTCCGCGGCGGCACGATCTCCGGGCAATCCCGCCCGCTTGGCATCATCCTTATTCATGGGAATGAACGTGATCTTGGCGCGCGGAACCGGCTTACCTTGATAGGTTACTTTGCCAGTCACCTGGTAGAGTTCGGGAACCTCAACTTCGGCACCGCACCCGGCCAAGGTCAACATCAGGAACAGGCAAGCGGATCTGGCAAGACCCGAGCCACGGCAACAACGAGGGGACATGATTGAGCGTCACTCCTGAAACATATCAATCGCAACAGGCCGCACGGGCGCGCTGCCGGTGAGGCACTTAGCAAAAACAACCGAAGCTCCAGATCGCACAAAATGCCAGCCTGGAGCTTCAAACACCGCGTCACCAAACACATGTGCCATGCGGGGGGGGGCAAATTTGGAACCCACCCCGCACAGCAGCAAATTCCGATTAGTAGTCGCCGATCACGCCACCGTCTTTCGGCAGGGCGATCATGCGGACCGTCTGGATGTTGATGTTTTCCGAAATGAATCGCACGTGGCCGTCAGCGAACAGAGCCTGAACGCCACCAGCATGCAAGCTGAAGGGTTCATCGTTCGGACCGCAGTTGTTCGCGGCCCAAGGACAGGTCGCCGGACCGTTGTTCGGGCTCTTGTTGTTGTTGATCACCTGACTCAACGTGCCGCTGATAAACAAACTCGAAGTCGGATCCTGGGTCGGGGGACCCGAGATGCCGCTGCCGCAATCGGGATCAGCCCAACGCGCCGGAGCCGAGAAATTACCACCAAAGGCACCAGGGACGACGTTCGCCGCAGCGAACATCTGAGTCGAGTCGTACCCGAACGCACCGCCGATGGTCTTCACGGTGACATCGTAACTGCCAGCGGTCTGCGGCAAGTGCGACGCGTCTTCGATGATCGTCAGCGTGTTGCTGGTGCCGTCGGTGATGTCCGACAAGCGACGTGAGCTGTGCAAGGCGCCCGACCGATCGGCACCCAGATTCGTGCCCGAGGACTTGTTGCGCAAGCCGGTGACCGGATCAATATCGCAATACGCAATAGGCATGTAGTCAGAGGTTTCATAGCCCAGCGCATCAGGACCGCCGAGAGCGGCCGAGGGGCAGTTCAGGACTTGCAGTTTGGTCTTGGCCAGCAGGGCATTCGTCGAATTCGCCGAGTTCGAATAGTGGTAGCTGTAATTCCACTGGCTGCCGAGGTTGGCCTGATCGAGGTTGGGCAGCAACGCGACGAACGTCGAGACCGGGAAGAACTGCCGCGTGATCAACGATTCGTTGGTGAATTCACCTGACGAGGGCAAACGATTGAACTGGGATTCGTAGTTGGCGATCGCGAGACCCAACTGCTTCAGATTGTTCTGACACTGCGAACGGCGAGCCGCTTCGCGGGCCTGTTGAACGGCAGGCAACAACAACGACACGAGGACTGCGATAATTGCAATCACAACGAGCAATTCGATCAGGGTGAAACCCCGCTTCTTGCTCAAACCATTCCTTGACTTCATTTGAAACTCCCAAA
The DNA here is from genome assembly GCA_018242565.1 of Planctomycetota bacterium. Classification (GTDB taxonomy): domain Bacteria; phylum Planctomycetota; class Planctomycetia; order Planctomycetales; family Planctomycetaceae; genus JACQFH01. The sequence continues at coordinate 33,623 of JAFEBR010000609.1, forward strand.
AAATTTAGATAAACAAACAGCTTGACATACACGAAATCAGCGACATACGGTCCGCTAAATCAATCTATTCAAAAGCCACCCCAACGACGCGGCGGGAACCTTTAAATCTGCCGTGACTGCCTCACGGCGACTCCTGCTAACCCCAGGCAGGCCATGCCGACAAATGGAGTGACAAACGTGCAGAAGAACACAAGGCCATTACGAAACGGATCGTGTGAATTCCCAACAACGCTCACGAAACTGCCGTATGAACAATGTCTTCAGCAATTGTGCGGTGCTCGAATCCGTTGCCACGCCGCCGTCGCCACAGTGTGCGGTCTCAGTTCCCAACTGAATTTGTGGCGGAATCCTACGCACCAAATGTGAAAAGAGTGTGAAGCCCATGTGAAATCTCGAACAGGTGCGTGCGACCTAGAAGCGAATATTATGAAGAATTCTTCAC
>JAFEBR010000610.1 GCA_018242565.1 Planctomycetota bacterium
AGCGACGTGATGTTCTCGGTGATCGGAAACTTGTCCAGGGGAGTCCCTTCAAAATCATGCGGGAACATCTTCTGCAGATCCGTGGCCATGACGGCGATCACGACCTCCTGGGCGTTGTTGAAACCGAGGTTGATGTAGTCGGTTCCATACTTCAGGTCAGCCTCGGCGAATTCCGTCTCGATAACCTTGGAAATCGTCTCATCTATCATCGGAGGGCCGCCGGCATACAAGGTCATGAAGATCATCCGGTGCCGTTTGATGCAGCAATGCCGCACCACGGCCGTCGCCATGGGCTCGAGTTCACCTTCCGCATTGGCCGAGTAATCGAACGAGATCAGGATATTTGAGCCTTCGGGCAGTTCTTCGATGTACTTGAACACATCGAGAACCGGCTTTGTCGGTTTTTCCGGGAACGATTGCTGCGATAGAATCGGGGCTGCCACCGCGAGCAAAACGGCCAGATAGATCCAGCGGCGATCCAGCTTTTCAAAGAATTCGACCACGGTTCAATCTCCCCCAGAACCGAGGTACGAACGGTCGACACCCAGCAAGACCTTGAGCGACGTCGCCGCCACACCCAAGGCGATGCCAATCATCATGGCCCGCTGTCCGGCCGTATTGAACACCCCCATGATGATGGTTGTCATCCCCGGAAAGGTCGCCGCCGAATACTCTTCAGGAACTCCCGATGTCAGCCACGCCCCGGCGTAGGTCCGTCCCAGCAACACGATGAAGGCCGAAGCGAGCAACAGCGTGGCCTCGGGACTCTTGTCACGAAACTAACGGAACGCCGCAGAAGCGACATAAAAGGCCAACAGCGCGAACATCGTGCTGATAAGCGGGCGAAACGCGTAGGTGAACAGCCACCACAGAGCGCTCCCTTCCGTCTGGTGATGTCCCGACCACGGGTATTCGGGGTTGTCAGCGACAACCCCGAACTTGAACAGTCCCAGAATCAGGGTGACAAAAAACGAAACCAGAGTGACCGCCGAATATCCCCACCCCGGACCGCGGGCCGCGACTTTCTTGAGATGCTGGGCACACAGATTGCCCCCGCCCAGTACAAAGGCCAGCGCCGCCAGGATTTCAAACCAGCCGCCGGCCTCGTTCATCCAGTCTTTGAGCGGTGGCACAAAAAACGCCCCGATCATCACGCAGCCCGTTACGGCGGCAATCAACCAGGGGAGAGTCGATTTCATCAGGCCCCTCCGCGTCCCAGAATGGAATTGACCAGGTAGTTCAAGGTGGACGTTAACCCGGGAGAGCCGGGAAATAACCCCGCCAGCGTTGCCAGCAGGCAACCGGTCACCAGCAACACGCCAGCCAGCACCTTGCCGGCATCCTGACCTTTCAGACTTCCGAGTTGATGCGGTTCGCCCGACAAGTACGCCGAAGCGGCAAACAGTTCTTCGCCGATCAAAGTGTAATCGCACGCCGCGACGAAAAACGGCAATTGAGCTGTTTCTGATGTTCCCGCAATTTGAATGGCCCCAATCGCATTGCCGGTCTCGGCCAGAATCAACGACTCGGCAAAGAAGATCCCCAGATAAAAACAGCCCGCCGGTTGTTCGCGAACCATGTACCCGGTCAACCAGGCAACATAGGCCATTTGCTCATCGGTGATGTACGAAATCCGATCGTCATTGAAGGCCTCTGGACGGCCCGCCGACAAGTAGGCCGCATGCACGGTTTCCCGGGCTGCCGTCATCACCAGCGAACGGTTCGTCGGGACTTCAATTGTAGCATCATATTCCGCCGCAGTGCGGGCCACATGCGACAAGACATTGATCGCCGCGACCGTGGAAATCTCGTTCATATCCCGCAAGCCAGGCACAAACAGCAGCGGTCGTCCCATCTCGGTGGCACGGCCGACCGCTTCGTTGATCGCTTGCAGGCCGGCGATGGGGCGCACATACGTCCCCCTCCCGGTTTTTACAAACTCGGTAAAGAACACGACCGAGCCACAGACCACAATGGTGAGCATGCCAAACCAGGCGCGGCTGCGATTGAACCACTGCCGTGCGGGCTGCACCGGCCCACTCAACTGAGCCGTGACCGACACGCTTTGCCCGGGCCCGAACGCGGCAACTTCGTACAAATATGCGGTGCCAAATTCACAACTCCGGTCGGTGAATTCACTGACTCCGGCGGTGACGCGGTCGAGAGTTTCTCGCATCGTACCATCGGCCAGTGTGCGCGAAATCTGGTAGCCCAGCACCAACCGGGGTTTACGATCAGCACGATCATCGGGAGACAGTTGCCACGTCAGGTCGATGGCCGTTCCGGCATCATTCGGATGATCGCGAGCCAAGAGGGCCGAAGGGGGAGCGAGATCAATCTCGGTCGCCGAGATTTCGGTCGAAGCATCGTCGGCCCGCGATTCGGGTGATTGAGCCGGCAGCTCGGTTGCCCCCCAGAAATTGCCAAGGCACAGGCACAGAATCCAGACCAGCGACCTGGTCGGAGGGAACTGTTGCTGCCGACGGTGCTGTTGCGCAGCCAGACCGGGGCCGTTGTGGCTGGCTCCGGTCATTGGTAACGGCGCAGTCTGCCCCGCAGATGTCAGCAAGGACTTACTCCTCAATCAATTCCACGTTGGCGCGCGGCAGCAGCACCTGCTCCCCTTGAGGCAAGCGGACTTCCAGCACGCGGGCCTTCGATCCCGACCCCAAAATCCGGGGTTCGGGCGGCAGGGAAACGACCGTGCCGATCATACCAAAGTACGGATCGCGAATGATACGGACGGGAATTCCCGCACGTAAGACGTGCGCTGCCGGTGATTCCACGGCGACTCGGGGGGCCGCCGCGTGTCCACCGGCGACGCCCACGGGCCAGGGGATGATGACCTCGGGGCGCAACACGCCCGCCCGAATCTGCGTGGCCCCATTGACGGCGGCGTCGCAATTCTCACGAGACGCCAGCAGGTCAAAGGTCCGACTGGCCATGGCGATATCGCCAAAGCCCTCGGTAATGATGAGGGTCAAGCCAGCCGTTTCTGCCCCGGTGGTGGCGACGCCCAAATCGTATCCCAGAAAGTCTCGCAGATCCTGGTCATCGATGCCCCCCGTGACGACCGCCGAGACCCCCACCGAAACCGCGCGGGCCAGCGCGCCTGCGGTCACCCTGCCCCCTCCGACGAGTACGGCACCGCGATGCGCACTCGTCACAAACTCTTCGGTAACCGTTTGATCGGCCCGGGTTCCTGCGAGGTGAATCGGCCCAAACGCTTCACTGCCAATGCCGAAGATCCCCTGAATGAACGAGCATTCGGCTTCAATCGTCGCCCCCTCTTCCGGGACAATCTGCACCACTTGCCCTGCCAGAAACGCCGGCAATTGCACGGGCAAAGGGGCCCCACGCAGCATCACCTGCCCCGTGACCGCAGAAACGGTTTCAACCGTCCCGTCCACCGGTGCACGGCACTCTTTTTGAAACCAGCCGAACAGACCTTTCGAGCGGGCGATCACCTGGCCAGCCGACACTCGGCTTCCGACAGCCACTTGCATCGCCGCGGCGACTTCCCGGGGCGGAATCGATAGCAGATTGGCCACATTCACCGGCACGATGGGCCCCGGCAAATCCGTTTGAGCGATGATGTCTCGGGCCGCCACCCGGTCACCCATCTGCACCAGCACTCGCCCCTTGATCGGCAACGAGCGTCGGCGACGCAGCAGCGTGCGTTCGGTGACCTTCAGTCCGGGTGTGTAGGCCTGTGACATATTGTCTCCAGAATAGCCGGGACGACATCTCTGTGACAGGATGGAGCACCCGCAACGCGGCCGCCAAAGCGACCAGACGATTCCCCGGGACCGCAGCAAAACCGATCCTCGCGGCCCCCACCGGACTGCGGTATCATTCCCGGAATGAACACCCCGGAAGCTGGTCCCTCTTCGATCACGGCCAAAGCCGATTGGAGCGTCGTCGGATTCGCGCTGGCCTATCCAACCGTATTTACGGTGTTGTACTTCGTGGCCCTGGCCAAACAGCCACAGTGGTTGCAGCAGGCCGTCTACGCGGTCGGCAAAGTCGTGCAGTTTTCGTTTCCGCTCGTGTGGGCCATGAGCCGACAGGGGTGGAGGCCCCGCTGGCAGGCACCCCGAATCGGCGATGTTTTGCTGGGGGTGTTGCCTGGCCTGCTGTTGCTGGGTGTGGCGGTAGCCGCGTACCACCTGTGGCTCAAACCTGCCGGCTTGTTCGCCGGTCCCGCCGAGGCGGTCCGCGAGAAGGCGGCCGGATTCGGCGTCGCAGGTGCCGGCACATTTATCGCTCTGGCCGTGTTTTATTGCCTTGGACATTCGGCCCTCGAAGAGTACTACTGGCGCTGGTTCACGTTCGGTCAACTGCGAAAACTCAGCTCGTTTGCCTGGGCCGCCGGGGTTTCTTCCGTGGGATTCATGGCCCACCATGTGCTCGTCCTCGCCGTCTACTTCGGTTGGGATTCCCCGCTGACCTACGGATTCTCGCTGGCGGTGGCCGTCGGGGGCCTGATCTGGGCGCTGATCTACGAAAAGACGGGGAATTTGTGGGCCAATTGGCTCAGTCACGCCCTGATCGACGCGGCGATCTTCGTGGTCGGCTACGACATCCTGCTGACGACCGCCCGTTGAACGAGGCAGTAATGCGGGCACTGAATTTCCGCCGCCGTCCATTGCCAACCCACACCAAACTTGCGAAGTTTACGGCAGAACTCCTGCGGCAAAAAACCACTCGAAAACATTCGCCCCATGCCCGAAATTCTTGAACAGATCGACCGTTACCTCGCCGACAACGCCGACCGACACCTCGATGAACTGAAGCAGTTCCTGCGGATTCCCAGTGTCAGCGCCGACTCGCGTCATAAGGCCGACGTGCGGAAAGCGGCGGAGTTTGTGCTGACCCATTTTCGCGGAGCGGGACTCGAAGCCGAGCTGATCGAAACGGCCGGCCACCCCATCTGTTATGGACACTGGTTGAAGGCGCCCGGTTCGCCCACCGTACTGATTTACCGCCATTACGACCTCCAACCCCCCGATCCGCTCGATAAGTGGATCACCCCCCCCTTTGAACCTACGGAACGTGACGGATGCCTGTATGCCCGGGGCGCTACGGATGACAAAGGTCAGGTCTTCACACACGTCAAGTCGCTGGAAGCGTGGATGAAGGTCGTGGGCAAACTGCCGGTCAATG
>JAFEBR010000611.1 GCA_018242565.1 Planctomycetota bacterium
AGGCGTTTAACGGCTGAATTGGAATAGGTCACGATCGCCACCCGATCATTCTCGGTCAGTTGCCGGGTCAGCAATGACAATCCGAGTTTGACATAGGGCAATTTGTTCGCCGCCTGCATCGAACCCGACACGTCCACAAGGAACACCAGGTTACTGGGTGGACGCTGCTCCGGCGACACGGACCGACCCTGGACACCGATCCGCACCAGACGGTTATCCGGGTTCCAGGGACAATTCGCGGCATCCACCATGACGGACAGTGGCTGCCCCGGAGCCGGCTGCGGATAGGCATAGCCGAAGTAGTTGATCAGCTCTTCGAGTCGCACGGCATCTCGCGGCGGAATTTGCCAGGCCGACAGAAATCTCTGCACATTGGTGTACGAAGCGGTATCGACGTCGATCCCGAACGTCGACAGCGGATTCTGATAGGCCGGCAGGAACGAATTCTCGACGATTGGCGCATAGTCTTCGGAATTCTGTACCTGCAGGAAATCCGCGGCCCCGTGCGCGGCACGCAATTGATCGAGACTGTCCCAATGCTCGACCACATTGTGGTCCATCCACCTCGTGGCTTCGCTAAAATCGTCGACTCGATTCCCGCGCTTCCCCGATTCCGCCGTCTGACCGTCCCGACCGTAGTCATCTTTGAAGTAATATTTGCGATCAGGAACAAATAGCCGGCCTCCCCCGCCCAGCACGCCACCGACCGAAACCGGGGCTTTGTCTGCCTTTTGTTCGCCCCGGCGGCTCTCATCCACCGTCTCACGCTCTTTGATTTCAGCCCTCGCCCGAGAACGTAGCGAATTCCATGACTTCGCCGCGTCACTGCTGCGATCCAATCGATCCTCAACCGATCGGCGCCAGCCAGCCTCCGGGCCGCTGACATCCTTGGACTCCTTCGCTGGCGACGACGACCATCGCCGAATCGAAAGCCCCCGCTGCGACTGGGGGGCCAACACTGAGCCTTGAGGCGCTGACGACGCAGCGTCATGCGGCTTGCCTTCTTCGGAAAGTGAAGCCCCCTTGGAAGATGATTCCGGTTCCTTGATCTGATTCTTGCGGGAAGCCCCCCGTGCTCGCACCTGCCAGTCGGTCGACGAGGCGTCTTTCTCCTCCCCTGGAGCATTCGCTTTCTTTTTGGCCAGGCCGAAATCCTGACGATTCGATTCGGCAGGCTGCCCCTCGGCTTGAAAACCCGAAACATGCCGGGACTTGGCGGCCGGAAGGCTCAGCTGTATTCCGTTTTCCGGCATTGGCGCCCGGCCGGCCGCCGGAGCCGGAGACTGATCCCGAGCACTCGTCGAAATCTTTTTCCCGGCCATATCGGGAGCAGCCGCAGGCGAATCTCCGGCCGGGCTCACTGCACTCCCCCCCGCCGAGCGGAGCTGTTTGGCTCGAGCCGCCTCAGATTTCGTCACACCCTGCTCTTCCTGCTCTTCGGGTCGAAGCTCAAGGTCCATTGTCCCACCCAAAATACTCTCTGTGAAAATCTGATGTTGATCTGCATCCAGGACGGCCGCTCCGGCCGGCGAATTCGATGAATCATCAAAAGCCCCAGGCACGTGATAGAATCGCGATTTATATTGTTGAGCCGAATCCGCGACACTGTCCTGGCGCACAGGGTCAAATCCCGGACGGGCCAGGGGATACAGCAGAAGTCCCAGCACCAGACACATCGCGGCCACCATGGCCACGGATGTGAACCAATGGGTCGGTTCACGACGCTCGGATGCCCGGCGCGTAACGGCACCATTGGCAGGCCGTGACATCTTGGCACCGTTTTCCTCCGGAGTACCGCCCCCTGCAGCCTGGCTCCCACCAGCCAGAATGGCCGCACGCTGCGACTCCGTCAGACTGGGGGCCGGCTCGAGACGTAACTGCGTCGTTAACAAGCCTGCCAGACCGCGAATCTCTGCAACCTCGGCCTGCGCCAAGGGAGAATCCGCGAGCAGTTTTTCGATTTCGCGCTGCTCTGTCGGCGTGAGCTCACCCAGGGCATAGGCCGTCAGCCGCGGGTCATCAGGATCAATCGTTGAATTGGACATCATCAACTCTCCAGAGCTCGTAAAAACCACACCTGGCCAGACCGATCCGCCGCATCGACACAAAACTCAAACACGTCCCGAATCCGATCACCACGTTTCATCAATCTCACGTGTTCGCCGGACACAGTCGCAACCGAATCGCCTTCAAGCCGGTATGCAGCAATACCCCGACGTGCGTCACCGTCAACCCGGTGACCCGACTGATTTCCCGGTAACTGAGCCCGGCTTGAAACTTCAGCCGAATCACTTCCTGCTGATTCGAAGGCAATCCATCGACCAGATCGAGGACCTGGGCGGCAGAATCACGGCATTCGGCCGTCGCACCGGGAGAAGGTCCGGAACTTTCGTGAACTTCCCACGACTCTTCTGCCAGCGTATGCATACGTTGTTCCTTGCGCCTGACGTCGACGGCGCGGTTGCGACAGACGGTATACAGCCATTCCACCAGATGACCGTCGAGTTCGGCCCGATCCTGCTGCCAGAGCTTCAGGAATGTATCCTGCACCACGTCGCGGGCCTGCTCGGGATCCCCCACGATGCGCTGCGCGTACCGCAACAGATCTCCTTCGTATTTAAGAAGGATCTCCCTTAACCACTCGGCGGCAACTGCCTGACCGTTGTTCATCCGGGGGGTCCACTGGGGTTTCGACGAAAACCAAGTCTCTGATTATGAGACGTTCACTGGGGTCACTATATTAATGAGAAAACCTCGGCTCATGCAAAAACGGGGATCGTCCCCCGCGGTTTCTGCCACGACATCGCATTTTCAGCCGGATTTCTCACCAATTGCGCCGGCGAACGGGCGATTCGTACGCGTTTGTGGGCCCGCCCAGTGGGCTGCCAGGCCAAATGGCCCGTTGTCAGCCACCGCTGACCACAGGGGCGCCCCCGCCCACAGGGAACGGACAGGGCATGTGGCTGCCGAATGCGGCAAATCCCCCGCGTCCCACTCGCCCCGCACTGCCACGCACCAGAAACCGGCCCTGAAAGACGTGACGACACGGGGAATTCTACGAGCCAGGCACGCCCCGACCACACGAGGGCCCATCGCATAACTCAGAGCGAGGTTGCATTGCCCAGGTCACTTTGCAGAGCAACGCGCCACCGCGCTGGGAAACGCGGCTATTCCCGAGCCTCCCCACCGCGCGTGGCTTCACTCGCCGCCGGGGAGTCAGGAAACCGACGCACAACTTCCTGATACAGGCCGCGAGCTTCGTCGCGCTGGCCAATTTTCTCCAGTGCCATCGCGGCTTCCAACAGCGCCCGAGCCGCCAATCGCGGGTCATGATCATCCACCAAGGGCAGCCAGAGCAATGTCGCCGCGGCCAATTCGTAGTCGTGGCGGGCCGCATACGCCCGCCCCAGCAAATAGTTGGGTCCGGCCCGCAGGTCTTCGGGAATCTCGTCGATTCGTCGCTGCCATTGAGCCGTCGGGAGCTTACCGGCAGCCCCTCCTAACGCCTCATCGCGCCAGGCCTGCGACTGCGCCAACACCTGAATCCGGGGATCGGCACTGCTGGCGAGTTTCTTCAACACCGACCGGGCTTCGCGTCCCAGTTCGGGATGGGTGTACAATAAACTGGCTCCCAGCAATCGCGCCGGTTCAGTCGCACCGACCAGCCAGGACCGCGCTTCGTCAGCCGTCGCACTGGAAACCGGTTCAGGACTCCAGACCAGCGGGATGAGTCGAAAATGCCGGGTCGTGGCATCGCTTTTGACCAGCGCCAAAAACCGAGTGCCGGCACCGGCGTAATCGCCACGCCGCAGACTTGCCTGCACCAGCAGCGCGACAATTTCACGCCGCATCCAGACCCGACTCTCCTGTTTTAATCCCACCTCAAGTTCTCGAATGGCTTCAGCGACCTGCCCCTGTTCAAGCCGCTCAATCCCGAGGGTATGTCCTTTCGTTTGGGTTGTCTGAAATTCCAGCACATCCCGAGCGGGAAAGGTTCGAACCGCTTCTCCCGGGGCCGGACGAATCGTGATTTCGGTCCCCGTGTAATCTTCGATCGTACCGCTGATGGTCATGCGCGCCGCGACGCTGGCACTGCGCAATACGACCTGATCTTCGGCCTGGGCGGCGGCCGTCACCGCCAGTGTCCACAGCAGGAATAACCCGTTTCGGGCCGCAACGTGCATGACAACTCTCCCGTACCTGGCGCCGTCACTCTTCGGAGGCCTCAGAAATCCCCACCAGACACGTCTGCCCCCGCCGACTATTTCTGGAACTGCTGAACGTCGCGATACGCGTGGGCCCCCTGATTATCGCGCGCCAGTTTCTTGAGAAAGTTATCGGTCTTCAGACTGGGACCTTTGCCGAATTCTACTGTATAGATGGTGGCACGCCCCCCGTTGCGACGTTTGATCTGGTCGAGATCGGCGGCATACAGATAGGGTTCCCCGGCATCGGTCAGAAAGAAGACGACATCCGGGCTGTAACTCAAGGCCAGCATCAATGCGTCAACATGGCGGGTCCCGCCATCCGGTTCAACATTACGGATGAACTGACTGGCGAGTGTTCGATTGACCTCGGTTCCCCAGAACAGTTCGTCTTTGCCGCCAGCCCCTTTCATGGAGTAACAGCGTTCGTTGTAGAAAATCACCTGGAACTGCTCGTTCTGATCGAGTTGCGACAGGCTGGCCAGCAACTCCGACTTGGCCACCGCGATCGCGTTGTAGTCATACATGCTGCCCGAAGCATCAAGCACATACACAAATCGCTTGCCCACAGCCTGATGACCAAAGAACGACGTTCCACCCCCTCCACCGGTTCCCGTTCCCCCCCGGCCCCCTCCCTGTCCACCTTGACCACCGCCCCCTTGAACCCCATTCCCGATACCGTCGCCCGTACCGGTTCCGCGCCCGCGACCATTACCGCCAGAGAGTTTTGCCTGGCGATTTTTTACCCCCGTTTCTCCCGATCCTTGAACCGAGCGAACCGACGCGACACGCGCATTCACCGCTTCAGGCACCCCCGGCAGATCGAGTTCGACCGGCGGCCCTTCGTCGAGTGCGGAAGGCGGCTGATTTACGCCGTTGCCCGCGACCGACCGGTTGGGCCTGGTCCCGTTGTCATCCCCCGCCGCGCCCGATTTTTCCGTTCGACCAGCAGCGACGTCTGCATCGACACCGGTCTCCGATTCACTGGCAGACTCGCCGCCACCGGTGAACATGCCTGTTCCAGGGCCAGCCGTTTGACCGTTTCCATCACCCGGCAATCCAGCGAGACCGCCGTCCCAGTGGCCAGCGATGATCGTAAACGCTTCGCCGCTGTTCCCACTTCCCCGAACGCCTTTGGGGCTCCAGTCAGACTGCGACAACAACAGCAGCACGACCAGGTGCAGGACCAGCGAAATGACCCAACTCGGAATTTGCCGTCGTCCGGTTTCCTGGCGTGTACGGCGCGGGTCGTACAGGGGTGGTCGCGGAACTCGCGGCGGGGTGGTGACTCCGGTCGACATACCGATTCGAGCCGCGGTGACGACTCACCTCCAGGCTGAGGGACACTGAAACTACGACAGAATATCAGGAACCGTCTGCGAGCGATTTCCATTCCGGGCTTCGCGGACCACAGACCTGGACACACGATTTTGCCCTGCCGACTGACGGCCTGCGCGCCCTAAGTCTATTCCTGGCTGTTTTTTCGGTCAACAGGAATCAGGCAGCGGGTGGCGCTGGAAAAACCGCCACATTTCATCATTCGCCGAAACGTTCTGAGTTGTCGCTTCGACACAGAACAACATGGGACGCGCTCCGGGCCAGGTGTGTCCGCCCCCCGAGATCTCGAACAGAATGACCTCTGAGTCATTTCGACCGCCTCCCCAGACTTTGCGGAGAACACTTGTGCCATCGGCACTGCAGGCGGGCAATTCGCTCACGACAGGATCTGGGGAACACTGATTGGCACGCACCCAGAAATCGACTGAGTACGGCACGGACAGAAAGTTCACCTTGGTGATGCTGCGTTCGCCGACGCCCCCCAGAAAGGGAGCAAACTTGTCGTCCAGTCCATGGAAATGCATGACGGGCACAGGCCGTTTTGGCTGGCACTTGCAGGTCCCCATCGGCCCTGACACCGCCGCGATCGCCGCAATCCGATCCGAGAGTTTTAACGCCAGAAAATAGGCCATCATCGCGCCATTTGACATTCCCGCGGCAAACATGCGCCGGGGATCAACGCTGGCGACTGACCCCAGATCGTCCAACAGGGCACGGACGAAACCGACGTCATCCGTATTGTCCTGCTGTGGATCGCCACAACAATCCCCCGCGTTCCAGGCTAAAGTCCGACGGGTTTTTCCCGTCCCTTCTGGATACACGACCACAAAGCCGGCCTGGTCCGCTTTCGTACTGAGGTCGCAGAACTTGACCATATGGTGCGAACTGCTGCCGTAGCCGTGAAACGCCAGCACGACCGGACTGGGCACCGCGGGATCGTACTGCGGGGGGAGATGTACGAGATATTTGCGGTCAACGCCGCCGACGCGAATATGCCGCAGATGAGAACCTGCCGTCAACGGAGAATGCTGTGTCGATACCATGAACTGCCGCCTGTCGTGTCGTCACGCCGGATGCGCTCCCTCGGCGCTGAACGAGTTCGCATCATAACGGCAACAATCACGAATCAGAACGGACTGCCGGGCCGGGTTTTGCCAATTTCCCCCCGGCTTAAATCCGGGGTATCGATCAGGCCGACGGGGACTGCCGGCGCAAATAATCGAACACCGGTGGCCGACTCGCCGCCAGTCCACAGCGCGGGATGTGAGAGCGAACTCAGATGAGGCAAGGCCTTCGAAGGCCCAGTCAAAGGGCACGAAGCCGCGAAGCGTGAATCCAAACACAGCCCTGTCGACACTGGCCCGCCGACACATGCTGTCGAGGCTGGAGATCACACACGTCAGCCTATGGGTAAATCGGCCCGCAACGCCCCACAGACTGACGTGTGCCTCTCATCAGCAGACACACACCCACAGCCCACCCCGATTATCGAGAATGGCCCATTATCGCGAATGCGCCGGGGCCGTCAGTGACAACTCTGGCAAAATCCGCTCAGCGACTTCCGAGCGGTAAATTCGAATGTCTTGCGGCGCTTCGATCCCAATCCGGACCTTTCCGCCACGGACTTCGACGATCTCAATCTCAATACCCGGTTCGATGACAATCCGTTCGCCAATTTTTCGACTGAGCACAAGCATGGGTTCCTCCCTGAGGCCTTAAAGACTTATGGCGGTTTCATTTCCGCCGATTTCTTCCTGGTAAGATTCGCTGACGGCTGCTTTTTCTTTAACCGTTTTTTGCTTTACACCCCATTTTCAGGTTGGGGCTAATGTCCACATATAAAACGTCGCAGACCGGGTCGGCGTAACGAAATATACGCCAAAACTTGAAATATTTTTGAAAATTTTTCACATCCCAACCCCCCAAAAAAACATTTATGCACAAAAGTTCACTTAAACATCCGAATAGTAATAACCGACACAACTCCTGTCAATAGCCTTGTCCCGATTTTTTCCAACTTGACATAAGTAGCTATCCGGACATACACTTCCGAAAAATCCAGTGGGCCGCCTTTGCTGCGGTCGCCACCGGCTTCACGGTTCAAAACTGATGAGTCTGCTCCATGGCTGCTATGGATAGCCCGCCTGGCGACCCCGCCGAGGTCGACATTCGGCAAGTTGGAATCGGCGGACTGCCCAATCGACTGCGACTGCTCTGCGTCGGCAGTTCCGAGCCTTCCTGGATCAGTTTGGCCCTGAATCTCGACGCTCTGGGCTGCCATGAACCCAGTTTTCGATGGGTCAGCACAGCCAATGAGGCGCTCTCCCTGCTCCGGGACGAATCCTTTGATTGCCTGCTGTTACGAACCACCGCAGCCCGGTCCAGCGCGGAAGAAGACCCGCTGACACTCGCACGGGGAATTCGAGCGGGCGGCTATCTCGATCCCATAGTCGTCGTCACCACGGGAATTGATGATGCATCCTGGACCGAAGCCCTGCGCCTGAATGTCGACCTGCTGGTCAGCGCCAAAGGCTGGGAATCTTCGGCACTGATTCAGACCATCCAGCGGGCGGTCGAACGGGGTCGCATGCTCCACGAGATCGACCGCCTATCGACCGCCGACCGCCGACGCCTTGTTCGGGAGCGCGACGAAGCCGACCAGTTGCTCGAACAACAGCGACGAATCCTGCAGGGTCTTGAACGACACCTGCAGACAACCACGGCCACTTTGCCGCTGACGCTGCCCCCTGCATTCGACGAATACTATCAGGAACTTTTGCGCACTTATGTGATCATGGGTTCTGGCAACCTGTCAGGCGAAATCGCCAAGCTGGCCGAATTGCTCGCGCAGGCTGGCTTGACGCCTCCCCAGGTTTTGCGGCTGCACCTGGACCGAGTGGAACAACTGGTGCGGGGCCTGGGGAACCGCAGCACCCGACATGTCATGTCGCGAGTTGATCTGCTGGCGCTTGAGTTAATGGTGAACCTCGGCGAATGCTATCAGCGCCAACAGGCCCGCCAGACTCCCGACTCGGCGACAGTTCCCACTCGGTGACGGCTCGACCGCCGTTTTCCGCCCCCCTGCAACGCACACAGTTTTCAGACCATCCGTTCAGGTCCTTGACACTGACCGTAACCTTGGTCCATCAGCACGCTGAGCAACAGGTAACTTCATGGCAGACGAGACGATGACTGTCGCGCAATTGCGTCAGGCGATGCAACAGTTTGTTGACGAACGCGACTGGCGGCAATTTCATACACCCAAGAATCTGGCCATGTCTCTGGCGATTGAAGCCGCCGAAGTCATGGAGCACTTTCAGTGGCTCGATCCGACGGAAGCGTCGGAATATACACTCGATCCCGCACGCCGCGAAGCGGTCGCCGACGAGATCGCCGACGTGTGTTGTTATCTGCTCAGCCTCGTGAACGCGCTCAACCTGGATTTAACCGACGCGGTCCTTGCCAAGCTCGTCAAAAATGCACGCAAATATCCGGCGGACCAGTTTCGCGGACGTTCCCGCTGACGGGCAGATCAACTCACTGACGTCTCGAGGGACCTGCCAACCGGGTTGTCGCCTGGCAGCTACGCGTGGTTATTCGCCGACGGTTCTCGCCGATACATCGCGCCCCACATCATGAAGTTGGGCAAGACCGACAGAATGACGACGAGCGCCGTGACCGATTTAAGGTGGAGATGGTACCAGGCAAGCCCTGCCAGATAAGGGTGATTCGTCAACGCCGAGCGAGCCAGTTCGTCGTTGCCGTGACGGGCCCACGCCGCGCCGCCATAGGCCAGTTCAGCCGCCACGGCGACACCCCCCGCAGCCGCGTTCCGGGCAATCGCCAGGCCCCCGACGGCCGTATCCCAGGCGCAGGCCGCACCGCCGACGGCCTGCCAGCCCAGTGCCACGCCCCCCAGTGCGACGCCCCCGCAACACAGACCACCGAAAGCGAGGGCTCCCGCAGCACAGCCTCCCAGTGCCAGGCCGCCAAACGCCACACCACCGAGAGCAATCACTCCCACCGCACGACCGCCAATGGCCACGAATCCGCGGGCTCGGCCCCCGATGGCCAGCAACAACCCCACAGCCTCGTCACCGACGGCGATCCAGCCCCGCGCCACCCGCGGCGGCTGGCGATGTCGGGTCTGTCTATCCCCCGGTTGCGACAACTGTGGATCACTCACCTGACAATCGATGATTGGCCAACCGAACATTTTCCAGTGACTGGTGTAGACACGGCCTCGATATTGTCGCACCGTTCGCTGCAATGCTGTTCGCAACCGAGTTTCGTTGGGTTCGAGATTCGGACCTGGATTCACGCGCCATCGACGGAGAGTCAGGATCAGCCCTGACGTTTCAACGATGACAAAGAGAACATAGACGGCGAGCAGTCCCCCCCAGGCGGCGAACTTCGCAAAACCGTCGAGGGCCGGCAACCCCCACCAGGCCAGCAGCAACATCAACGCTAGAAATATCAGCGATC
>JAFEBR010000612.1 GCA_018242565.1 Planctomycetota bacterium
ATACAGAGATCGCGAGAGTATGAGGGTCCGACCAAGGTGGATGAGCATGCCGCAGAACGATAAGGCCATGGGGGGTCAGCACGCGAAGAATTTCATTCAGCGCCGCTCGGCGGAGGGGCGTACGCTCGACAATGACCTGTTCGACGGTCGAGTCGGGCAGCGGGATGGATTCGGCTCGGCCGACAAGGAGGTGCGGGATCGGATGGCCGGCATCGCGGCCAATGGTTTTCACACGACTCGGATTCAGGTTCCAAGCATCTGGAATCCGGCCCTCGCCGCCGATGTCGAGATACCGGCACAGAATCCGCGAAGTCTGTGTGATCATTGCGCCACAATCGTTCGTTACTGAGTGTCGTACCAGTAAAACTGAGAGGTTTCCTACGTTGCTGAAACGATCCGAAGCCACACGCCTAGCCCGAATTCTGCAGATATCGCAAGAACTTCCGACGACAGAAGACTCCGCGAACCACGAATCGGTAGTGGCGAACATTGGAATTTCCCGGCGACTGGCGGCAACCTGGGCCGTGTTGCTTTTTGGACATGAATTTTCAGCCCCGCGGCGCAAACATAATAACCGCCATACCGACGAGGCAGATTGCGACCCCTGCGTAGTCCGACGGCTGCGGTTTGATTCCCTCGACAACCCAAAGCCAAGCAAGAGCGACGGCTACGTAGATGCCTCCGTAAGCCGCATAGATTCGCCCGGCCGCCTCGGGATGCAGAGTCAGCAGCCATGAGAAGATTGTCAGGCTGACTGCGGCTGGAAGCAACAGCCATGGCGACTTTCCCTGTCGCAACCAGAGGTACGGAAGGTAGCAGCCGACAATTTCGGCAACTGCGGTGACGGCGAATAGCAGCGTAGTGATGAGGATTTTCATTGGAGAATGCTAGCCGAAAAGGTTGTTCCCCGAAATGACAAAACCCCGCTAGTGAAGTGTCCTACTCAGATTGCACATTATCCAGAACCTGCCGAGCGCGTCGGACTTTCGCGAGGATGTCTTCGGCGGTAGCCGTCCAGATGAACGGTTTTCGGTGATCGTTGTGGTGGTCGATGTAGTCAAAAATCACTTCGATCAGGTGGTCGACGTTTTGGAAGGCATCGCGTCGGATTCGCTGCTCCGTGATGTCGCGGAACCAGCGTTCCACAAGATTCAGCCACGAACTGCTGGTGGGAATGAAATGCACATGAAATCGGGGATGCTTTGCCAGCCACCGTTTGACTTTCGGGTGCTTGTGGGTCGCATAGTTGTCCACGATCAAGTGC
>JAFEBR010000613.1 GCA_018242565.1 Planctomycetota bacterium
GCTGCTCGAACTTCCCGCGGCTGAAGTGCTCACGCAACCACTCTTTCCCAATGTCTCGGTGGGCTCCATGACGGACAAGGAGTTTCGGTGGACCAGCCGCACGTCGTTGCCGGCCCCGCCCCTGATGGGGGGAGCGGGCATCGCCAACCTCGGCTCTTCGGCCCCTGTCCTGGTCGCTTTGCTGCTCCCCGCTGTGCAACAGGCTCGTGAAGCCGCCCGCAGAACACAATCGAAAAACAACCTGAAACAGATCGGGCTGGCACTTCACAACTACCACGATGTCAACCGAACATTCCCGGCCGGCACCGTCGAGAACGAGAAACTCAAACCCGAATTACGACTGAGCTGGCACACGACGGTTTTGCCCTATCTCGATCAGGCTGCGGTGTACAATCAAATCGATTTCCAGAAGGGCTGGGAAGCCGAGAACAATCTGAAATCCCTGAAAAACCAGATTCCCGTGTTTTTGAACCCGGGCCTGGCCGCTGCGGGAGACGGAAAAGTGGCGTTGACGCACTATGTCGGCATCGCGGGCATCGGCAAAGACGGCCCCAAACTCGAAGTGCGTGACGCGGGTGCCGGGTTCTTTGGGTACGATCGGACGTGTGCCATTCAAGACATCACGGATGGCACGTCGAACACGATCATGGTCTCGGAGGCGGCTAAAGACCTCGGAGGCTGGGGTGTGGGAGGCCCCAGCACGATTCGCCCTTTGACGAAACAACCTTATGTTAATGGTCCCGATGGACTGGGTGGCCCCTATCGGGGCGGGATGCACGTCTTGTTCGCCGACGGTTCGGTGCGGTTCATCAGTGATCGTATCGCTCCGCAGGTCATGGAGGCCATTACCACCATTGCCGGAGGCGAGGTCCTCGGCGATTTCTGATGCCGCAGACTTCGAGTCTGCCTGGCCGTTCGAGGCACGCGCCGCATTCGAAAACGATCATTCGGGTGCGGCGCGATCCGGAGCGGCCGGCTTGGCGCGCCGCAGTAGCAACTGCAATTCTTCGATGCCCACCAGGCGGGCCACCAGGAAATAGACGACCGTTGCGACCAGAATCGCCGCGGACATCCATAGCCCTTCGGCCGTTTTCCCCGTGGGCGGAGGGCTGAATCGCCAGACGCCTTGATAGGCGACAGCCATAGCTACGGTTGCCATCGCCGCTTTGCCCGTGGTCACCGCCAGCCGACGCCAATCGAGGCGACCGATTCGCTGCTGAATCAACCATGACAGCAGCACGACCTGAATCATGGCCGACAAGGCCGTGCTCAAAGCCAATCCCCGTTCGGCCAAGGGCCAGATCAGACTGAGATTCAACGACAAATCAATCGCGACCGCCGTGATGCCCACCTGCACGGGAATTCGTCGTTCGCCCACGGCGTAAAACCCGCGATACAGCACCGGGATGGCACAGTAAGCCCAGACCCCTGATCCATAGGCCACCAGAATCGGCACGACGCGGGCCGTATCGCCGGCGGTAAAATCGCCATGCTGAAAGAGCAAACGCATCAATGACTCGGCGACCAGCGCCAACCCGGCACTGGCGGGCAGTCCAATGGCAATCACCAGTCGCATCCCCAAGGACAGATCATCCCGGACCCGCGTGAATTCTCCTCGGGCGGCATGTCGCGATAACAAGGGAAAGAGCACAGTGCCCAACGCCACACCGAATACCCCCAGCGGGAACTGGTAGACCCGTTCACCAAAATACAGGGCTGACACCGCGCCGGACTGCAGCGGATAGGTCACGCTGCCCCAGATCGTGGCGCCGACGTCAGCGCCGGCCGGTGCTGTAAGGGTCCAGGCGATGCAACGGTCCAGCACTGTGTTAATCTGGGTGATCGACAGGCCCAGCGTGACCGGCAGCATGGCGCGAACGATCTCGACCACGGCCGGACGGACTGCCTGCCAGCGACGGTCAAACCGATAACCAAACCGCCGCAACGTGGGCCACTGCAGCACCAACTGCAATACGCCCGCTCCGACAATGCAACCAGCCAAGGCGTAGATTTGAGCCACCCGATCAGGTTCAAAGAGCGGATCGACCAGCCAGATGGTGGCGATCCAGCAGATGTTCAAAACCACGGGCACCAGAGCCGGCCAGGTGAAGTGCCCCAGGGCATGCAGTACGGCCGTCACCTGCGCCGCCAGGCAGATCAACACCGCATAGGGCAGCATGACCGCCGTCAGCCCCAGCATCAGTTGTGTTTCTGCGTGACCGGCATAACTCCAGGACAGGCCCCACAGAATCAATTCACCGATGACGACGAGCGCTGCCAGAAACACCGACAACAATGCGAAGACGGCACTCGCCAGTTGCCAGGCTGACGTCATCTCGCCGGGCTTGTCGGCCTCAATCTGTTTCGCAAAGACCGGCAGGAAGGCGGCTGATA
>JAFEBR010000614.1 GCA_018242565.1 Planctomycetota bacterium
ACCTGAACTCCGCCGACAAGGCAATGTTCCAACTCGCTTTGCAAACTGCCCGTGAATTTCCTGGCAAGAAGGTCGACGAAGCACTGGCCGCTCAAGTCGAAAAGGCGGCCCCTGACCGGGCCGCGTTGATCATCGTGGCGATGGCGGATCGTCCCCAGACGGTCGTGCAGTCGGCCATCATTAAGGCCGCTGGCAAAGGTCAGAAGCCGGTGCGATTGGCCGCGATCGCGGCGCTGGCCCGTGTGGGCGATGCGTCGTGTCTGACTCAATTGCTCGAAATCTCGCAGGATGCTGACAAGGAACTGGCGGAACAAGCCGGTGCCGCCCTGGGCGAACTGCCAGGTGATGGTGTGAACAAGGAAATCGTCGCTCGCCTCGCCAAGGCTGATGCCAAGAGCTATCCGCTGCTGCTGGATCTCGTGGGCAAACGCCTGATCGAAGCCGATGCCGCCCTGCTCAAGGCCGCCGACCATTCCGACAAGAGTGTGCGTGTCGCCGCGTTCAAGGCACTGGGCAAAACCCTCTCGGCCAAGAACCTGAGCGCTTTGATCAGCCAGGTCCAGAAGCCGAAACGTGAAGACGATGCGGCCTTGGCCCAGGAAGCCCTCAAGGCGGCCAGCATCCGCATGCCCGATCGTGAAGCCTGTGCCGAACAGTTGGCCGTCGCACTCGAGAAATCGCCCGTCGCGACCAAAGTCACGCTGCTCGACATTCTGACCGACGTGGGAGGCACGAAAGCCCTGGCGACGATTGCCGCCGCGGCCAAGAGCAACGATCCGAAACTGCAGGATGAAGGCAGTAAGTTGCTGGGCAAATGGAGCAGCGTCGATGCCGCTCCTGTGCTGCTCGACCTGGCGAAGTCGTCGACCAACGACAAGTACCACGTGCGAGCCATCCGCGGGTACATCGCCCTGGTTCGCCGGTTCGCCACGATTCCCGAAGCCCAGCGCGTCGAAATGTGTCAGAACGCCATGGCGACTTCTCGGCACAACGCCGAGAAGAAAGTCGTGCTCGATGTTCTGAAACTGTATCCGAGCGTGGGCACCCTGAAGATGGCTGTCGCCGCGACGAACGACATTCCGGAATTGAAGGACGATGCGACGCAGGTGACGCTGGCGATTGCCCAGAAACTGGGAAGCAAAGTACCGGAAGTCACCGAACTGCTGTCGAAAGCCGGTCTGGAAAAGGTGAAGGTCGAGATTGTGAAAGCCGAATACGGCGCCGGCAACTCGCAGAAGGACGTGACGGAAGTCGTGCAGAAGGCCGTGGGCGATCTGCAATTGATCACTCTGCCGGGAGCCAATTACAACGAAGCGTTCGGTGGCGACCCCGCCCCGAGTACGCAGAAGCAATTGAAAGTGCAGTACAAGATCAACGGGAAAACCGGCGAAGCCACCTTCGCCGAGAACGCCCTGATCATTCTGCCCATGCCCAAGTGATCGGACTTAAGTGATCTGGCTGGCCCTGATCACAAGAGGATTGTAAACCAACCGCCCCGACCGCCCTGCCGGTGTTCGGGGCGGTTGGCGTTTTATGTGCTTATTTTGCCCCGACTTGGGGAGTGCGGGCCAGGTCTCGTCCAGACCACGCTCACATCGAATCTGACGAAAAATCCCAAACCGGCCGGAATTCCGGGAACCCCTGACATCTGTACAGCGTCTTAAACTCTACAGAGGTGTCGATCTCATTCCCCGGCGATCTCATCGCGTAACGCGTCGCGTTCCCGCCGAGTCATTTCCAGGTCGAACATCAGATATTTGACATCCAAACGCAATTGAGAAAGTGCATCCTGCACGAGGTTCAAGATGCGACGGCGACGACGGATCGAATCGACCACTCGGTCAAAAGCCGGCTGCAATTCCTGCAGGTCATGTGCGGGCAACTGGGCGAGGCGTTCACCCAACTCCACGAGTTCGCGCGGCAACTCATCGGTCTCGGCGATCGAATGTCGTGTGTTTTGTTCCATTCCTTGCCACCTTTGATGATTCAAACCCTCTGCGTCGCAACTTGCCAGCGATTCCTGCGGCGAGTTGCTTCAGGACGATTTTGGGCCCGGTCCGAACCAACTGCAACAGGCAACACATAAAACGATATCCGGAAACACCTTACGCATATTTCACCACTGCCACACCATCCCCACAGACGGGTAAACAGCCCCCACGACTCATCTTGGCGAGTTTTCAAAAACTCTCTAGAATCCAGCACTTAGGGTCGATTCGACGGTCGGAATTGGGGGTTGCCAGTCGCAGCACCGAACGACGACTGTTGCGATTGTGATCTGCTCGGAATATTGGCGATTTAGGAAGATTCGCGACGCTTTGTTCCGATCTTGACGACTTCGTTACGTGTGGCAGCGTTTCCAGGAAGGTCGACGGGGCACTGATGCCATTCCATTCGCGACGAACTACGTTTCTACTCCTGCAATTGCTCGTGCTGGCTGGTGCCGGCCTGTCGGCTTCGTGGGCTTGGGCTCGCGACCATGTCGACGGCTTCGACGGAGCCAAGCCCGCCTGGACCGTCATGCACGACCGGGCCGCAGTCAAAGTGACGCGCCACGAACGGTCGCTGGAATTACGCCGGGATGGCAAAGCGGCGGAACTGATTGACGTCGCGATTCAATCCGACGCGGCACTGCTGCAACTGGTGTATCAACTCCCCGCCGCCCGCCTGATCGACGACATGCATCTGTCGGTCTGGTTCAACGCCACCCAGGAC
Source organism: Planctomycetota bacterium (assembly GCA_018242565.1). Taxonomy (GTDB): domain Bacteria; phylum Planctomycetota; class Planctomycetia; order Planctomycetales; family Planctomycetaceae; genus JACQFH01. Next base: position 2,716 of record JAFEBR010000614.1, read on the forward strand.
GGAGCCACCGTCGCCGCCCGCATTGTGTTCCCGAACCAGGTCGATCCCGAGACCGGTGCCTCGCTGATGCTGCTCGTCGAGGGGGATTCCTATAGCAAGGTCAACCAATGGCAGAAACTGGAATGCAACGACATCGACCGTAAAGTCCGGCAGATGCTGCCCGGCATTCGCCGGCGCCTGCAGAAGGCCGGAGCGACGACCGATCTCGATTTGACAGGCCGGTACGTCGACACGGCGATCATCAACATTCGCTCCAGCAAAGGGACCTCGCAGTTCATTCTCGATACGCTGCGCTTCGGCCCCATCGTCGAAGTGAGCAAAGAGAGCCCGATCCAAACCGTCGAACGGGTCGAACCCGACACGAAGCCCGAAGCCGAGTTCCGGGGAGACCGACTCTACGTTCATGGGCAACCATTTTTCTTGCGGGCATTGGCCTATCATGGCGAACAGCCGGCCGACCTCGCCCGCCAGGGTTACAACGTGGTCTGGGTGCCAGACATTGAAGACACGCGCCTGCTCAATGCCCTCGATCAGTCGGGCGTGCGGGCCATGGCCGTGCCGCCCCGACCGAATGCCGGGGGCGGCCGCGGCGGCAAAGAAGCGGCCAGCGTGCATCTCGCGCCGTTTGGCCCCGACACGTCCCGGATTCTGTTCTGGTATCTCGGCACCAAGATTCAGCCCGACGAAAAGAACGACATCGCCAACTGGATCGAACAGATCAGCAGCGCTGACCGCAAGTATCGCCGGTTGATCATGGGGGATGTCGCGGGCTACGAAAAGACGTACTCGCTGCAACTAGCGATGCTGGGGGTCCACCGACAAGTCGTGAACACCAGTTTCACGCCGCGCAACTATCGAGACTGGCTGGCAGAACGACGTAATCTGGCCCGACCGGGCACGCTGCTCTGGACCTGGATCCAGACTGAACCGCCCAAGTCCGTGAATGATGCGCGTCTGGCGGCTGGGTGGCACCCAATCGTTATTGAACCCGAACAGATCGAACTGCAGGTCATGGCGTCGCTTTCTGCCGGTTTTCGAGGCGTGGCCTACTGGACGAACACCTCACTCGACGACGAATTCCCCGGCGCGCGCGAGCGGAAGCTGATGATTGCACTGCTCAACATGAAGCTTGAGTTGCTGGAACCGCTGCTGGCGACCGGAACGGTTGGCAGCCCGGCCCGGTTCACCGCCCAGGGACCGCACTCACGCAATCTGAAAGGGCTGGCGACCCCCGGCCGCATTCAGAACAAAGACCGCAACTCGGAATTGGAACTCAACGATCGTGACAACCAGTTTCTCTCGATCGAAGAACTGACGCGCGACCTGGAAGCTTCCAGCCTGAACACCAGCCTGGGTCGCCTGGTCCTGCCGGTCTGGTACGCCGAGGAAGGTCAGTACGTCCCCGGTCGCATGGCGGCCAACAATGCCAAGATCATCGCGGAAGGGGTCGGCGAATCGGCCCGGGCCTGGGAAATCACTCTCACCGACGTCCGCCAATTGCAAGCCGTGCGTGTCGCCGGCGGCAAACAGGTGAATCTCGACAAGTTCGACGTCTCGACCGCCATTCTGTTCACCACCAACCAGGAAGCGGTCGAGCAGATTCGCGAAAAGGTCAAGACCTTCGCCGAACCGGCGGCCCGCTGCACCCTGGAACTGGCCCGAGCCAAAAGCGAACGAGTCATCGCGATCGACGAAGAACTGCAGAAACTCGGGCGCGGCCAGACCTCAGACTCGCATTACATTCTGCGAAAGGTCCGCAATCTCATCAGTCAGTCCGACAAACTCCTGAAGGCACAACGCTATCACGACGCGCGGCTGGCCGCGTGCGATGCCCTGCAAAACTTGCGGATCCTGCAGTACGCCCACTGGACGTTCGCGTCACACCGCTTTAAGTCGCCGGTCACCAGCCCGCACACCATGTGCTTCCAGACACTTCCCGATCACTGGGACATGACCGTTCGGTTCGGCCGTACCATAAGCTCACCGATCAAGAATCTGTTGCGAACCGGCGATTGCGAAGACCGCGACGCACTGGTCGCCGACGGCTGGAAACGGACCGAAAACGAAATCAAAGGCATCAAATCGACGGGTGAGCTCGACACCGGTGCCCACCAGGGAACCTACTGCCTGCGACTGGCCGCCGGCCCCGTTGATGGCAAAGACGTACCCGCCGTGTTACCAGATCGCCCCGTGACGATCACCACCCCCCCTGTGACCGTCTACAAAGGACAGATCATCCACATCAGTGGCTGGGTCAAAGTCGTCACCCCCATCGTCGCGAACCTCGATGGAGCCATGCTCTACGACAGCATCCAAGGTGTCGGCTCGGCCCTGCACTGGAGGACGCCCGCCCCCTGGAAGCAGTTCGAGTTGATCCGCGAAGTGACCGAGACGACCGATTTGACACTGACCATTTCTCTGACGGGTCTGGGGGATGTGCGCTTCGACGACCTGCAGATCATCCCGCTGGATACGGAATCGACCCCGACCAAGGGAACGAATCCCACCGGCAAACAGGTTTCGCGCCCGGGTACGGCCGTCCCGTGGGATTTCCTGAAACGGCTGCCCGGCTTCAACGGTAAGTCGGAGTAGGCCCCTCATCCGAGAGACCGGCTGTGCTGCAAACTCACTGGACCGTTCCCACTGAATTCCCCAGTCTGCAGCCTGACCACGTGCATGTCTGGCTGCTGGACCTGCAGTTGTCTCCGGACCGTATTGCCGAGTTGAGTTCGCACCTCGATCCGGAAGAACTCGTACGTGCCGGTCGGTACCATTTTGAAAAGCACCGCCGCCGGTTCATTGCGTGTCGCTGCCAAACCCGAGAAATCCTCGCGCGTTACCTGCAGTCCGATCCCCGGCAACTGACCTTTGACTACGGGCCGCAGGGGAAGCCGGCCCTCTCCGCACCGTGGAACTCGACCCAACTCGAATTCAATGTGTCGAATTCCGAGGAATTGGCCCTGATCGCCGTGACCTGGAAGCGGCCGCTCGGCGTCGATCTGGAGTACATCAAGCCGCCCCACGACTACGATGCCATCGCCCGGCAGTTCTTTGCCCCGGAGGAGATCGCGGTCCTCGACACACTGACCGGCGACGCGCGACTGGCGGGATTTTTCGATTGCTGGACCCGCAAAGAAGCCGTCCTCAAAGCCGTGGGTGTGGGACTGTCGGTTCCGCTGAATCAGGTGGTTGTATCGGTTACGCCGGGCGCGCCGGCGGCCGTGCTGAAATTCCAAAACCAGGCGGGTCACCAATCCGCCTGGTGGATGCAAAGTCTTGACCCCCACAGTGCTTACGCCGCAGCCATCGCCGCGGTGGGGAGCCCGTTGCAACCTCAATGCTGGCTCTGGACGTAAATTCTTACCCGACAACGATTCTCGGCGAAATGTTGACACGTGCACGGCCGTTGATATGATTCAGATATTAGAGGATGATTCCAGCTCAACCCGGTTGGGCTGGCCAC
>JAFEBR010000615.1 GCA_018242565.1 Planctomycetota bacterium
GAATGGTAATTCACCTCGAACGGACAAATTTCTCGTCCGGCGGTGGGAGTGTCACATGTGCCTGTCGCTGGCGAAATGCGGAGCGGTCTGCCCACGCTCTTGGGTCAAGTCGATCGGCGGATTCCTCCGGTGTCCGGATGGCAGGCGGAAACTGCCGGGATAAACCCGGCAGCTCGCTGGCGTTTAACGTGTGGAGAGCTCTGAGACGTGCGCTTACCCCTCCGTTGGCCCCCCTTCGAAATGGCGGGATTCGTGGTTTGGGTGTCAGAGCGCCGGAAACGTTCGGCGACGTCGGGGGCGCGTCCCGCCGGAAGTGGTTGCCGTTTGCTGTGACTCGCCGGGGGGATGTGACCTTAGCGAGCTGCCGGGTTTATCCCGGCAGTATCAGCGCGGAGTGGTGAATCGGTTCGAACGGGCAAATTTCTCGTCCGGCGGTGGGCACGTCACATCTGCCTGTCGCTGGCGAAACGCAGTGTCGTCTGCCCAGGCTCTTGGCCATGTCGATCGGCGGATTCCTCCGGTGTGCGGCAGGCAGGCGGAAACTGCCGGGATCAACCCAGCAGCTCGCTGTGGAACCGGTGTTCCATTGCTTTTGATGCCTCGTCAGTTATCGCGTTCCTAGTGCTTGGTCTCGCCTGCACCCGCCGAAGTCATTTTCCACGTGCGTTTTGTTTGCGACAATCGTTCGAATTCGATCGTGTATTCCGATGTCAAATTTGTTTCCCGTTTCGAGCGTCTAAATCGAACACGTACATCATCATTGCAGACCAGCCGACGTTCGATCTCGAATTTACCGAGTTTCCCAGCCGCAATCCCGTCGACTTCTACCACGATGTCACCAGGCCTGACGCCCGCACTCGCGGCCAGCCGATCCGGGAAAACGTGACGTACTTCGATATCCGACTTTCGTGTCGCTAGTTCTATGCCAACTCGCATCCGAAATCCATCAGTAGGTTCGCTCCGCGCCACCGGAGTCAGATACAGCGAGCGTTTTTTAAAATCAAATGTTGCCTTGAATCGCGACAGGTAGCCAAGTCCAATGCGATTGCGTTCTTGCTCGACTATTGGCGTATTGTGTTGGGTCC
>JAFEBR010000616.1 GCA_018242565.1 Planctomycetota bacterium
AAGCCGGCGCTGGCCAAGGTCTGCGACGCGACGTTTTTGAAGAACAGGTATTTCAACCCAACCGATACGTCGGCGAACCCGTCTTCGAGAAGGGGGTTCTGCGAAACGATGTAACCGTCTTTGGCTGCTACTAACGACAGGTTTTCAGTCAACGCGGCCCGCACTTGCGCGGCGTACAGCTGGGCGTCTTTGCCACCCAGGGCCGAGGGGATGTGGTTGTTCAAGAAGATCGCGCGAACTTCCGAAACGTTTCGCGGGTCTTCGAAGTAAACGGGGTTCGTCATCGGACTGACGAAGTTGTTGAAGCTGGGGTCGGTGGCCCCAATCAGTCCGAGGAGTTTGGGCTGTTCAAGTTGTACGGGCGCAGCTGACTCTTGAAAATCGGGGGCCACACTCTCGACTTCCTGCGCCGAGCAGACGCCTGCGATGACCAGAGACATCAGGAGGACCAGACATCCATGTCGCAAAAACATAGCAGCAATTCCTTTCGCTTCTTTTGGCAACGCACTTCCGGCAAATCGGAAGTCACGCATCCACGCGATGCGGATCTACCTCCGAAATTCGCGGTGCTAATAGTCAATCGGATCTGATCATCTGCTTTTCTGTGCGTTTTGCGCGCGGTCCGTATAGACGGATGCAATTTATTATTTCGCCCGGCCCAGTTAGACAAAAGACTCAAGTTTTGAATCGCAACCTGAATGGCCCCAGCATTGCCGGTCGAGGGCATTACCTGGCAGGCTCAGCGACAGGTGCTGATTGTCGGTGACGCAAAGTCTTTATTTGCTGCTGTTTGTGTCGTGTGGCCCAGTGTTTGTTTTTTTGAGCAGCCGCTCCAGTTGGCGTTTGGCTTCGCGGTCCTGCGGGGCGAGCTTGACCGCCAGGCGAATTTCAGCGATCCCCTCGTCGGTTGACCCGAGATCATCCAGGCACAGCCCCAGGATGACATGGGCGGGGGCAAATCCCGGATTCGCCGAGACCGCTTGACGCAACGCTGCGACCGACCCCGGATAGTCGTGGTCTTCTCGCAACAGCGATCCCAGTCCAAAGCTGGCGTCGGCATAATCGGGTTTCAGACGGAGCGCAGCGCGGTACGCCTCCGCGGCGGCCATTCGCTGGCCCGACATTTCCAGCGCCGTTCCCAGGCTGAACTGGGCCAGGGCTTCCTGCGGAAACTCACGCACAGCTTCTTGAAAAACCTCCACGGCCTCCGCGGTCTTGCCCTGAAATTGCAGGACCTGTCCCAGATTGAGGCGCGGCCGCGACAGGTCCGGGCGCTCACGGATCACTTGCTGCAAGAATTTGACCGCGGTGTTGAGGTCCCCTTTCCGGATCGCCTCGTCTGCCTGTCGTGATGTGCGGCGTCCTGTCAGTTCCAGGTCTTCAACATCCTGCAGGACCGGATCGGGGAGATCCTCGGCGACGGCGGGAAGCCTGGCGGCCTCCTGTTGTTCGCGGTATGCATCGCTGGCGTGCCCAAGTCGGTTCCAGATTCTCGCCAGTTCGAGATGCGCATCTCGCGACCACGACCCATTTCGCACTGCGATTTCACAGTGTTCGCGGGCGGCGCCGAGATTGCCTCGCGCCAGTTCCAGCCGGCCCAGCGCGATGTACGGATAGGGGCTGTCGGATTCTTCATGAGCCGCCACCCGCAAATCCTGCTCGGCGTCGTCCAGCCGGTTCAGTCGCATCAGCAGTCGGGCTCGCCGCATTCGCAAGGGGGCATAACGTGGCGCGAGCCGCTCCGCTTGCTCGTACCATTGCAGAGCGGCCGACATGTCAGACGTTTCTTCCAGAATGGCAAGGTAATAAGGCCACTGAAATTGATTCGGCAGCAGTTCGGCCGTGCGGGCGAAACAGGTCACTGCCTGAGATTGAAAATTGTGAGCCATGGCCAGCATCCCCAGGTGTCCCCAGGTTCGGCCCGAGCGGGGGGCCTGGCGAACTTTGGAAATCGCGTTCTGCAGTGCCTGCTCCACCTGGGGAAAGGCCTGTGCCGTGTCAAATTCGGGAACCGTCACGGCAGGCTCCCGCTGCATCTGCTTCAGTCCGAGCGCACCACCGCCGATGGCAATCAATAGAACCGTGCCTGCCACCCCATAACGCCACCGCGTCGACTTCATGGTGTGGCCGTCTCCGGACGAAGTGTTCCACGGCCCCGTTCAATGACAAGTTCGCGGTCGGCTGGGCCGCCGACAAAATCCTCGACCGGACCATCGGCCCAACGGACCGTCAGCCGATCGTAAGATGTGGCCTCGGCGAGTCCGAAATGCACGCGAACATCATGGCTTGAGAGATAACTCGAAGACGGATTGACGTGGCGAATGAATCGGCGCGTTCCGATTTCGACTTCCACCTGGGCGCCGTATCCTTCGCGGTTTCCGTGCGAGTCGCGAGTCCGCACCATCAGCCAGTGGCCAGTGCGGGGCCAGTCGTTGCGGAATAGTCGAGCCTGTCGAGTCGAATAGGTCACGAGCAGATCGTAATCACCATCATTGTCGATATCTCCCAGGATCAGGCCGCGGGCCACATCGACCCGCTGGGTGAACGCTCCGCCCGACGCACTGGCTTCGATGAAATGGCCGTGAGCGTCATTGAGGAATAGTTGGCTGGGTTCGGCATAATCGTTCCAGAACGGGTCGAGGCGAGCCGTGGACAGCGGCGGAGCCCGTTTGACTCGGCCATTCACCACCGCGAGGTCGAGATCGCCATCGTTTTCGAGATCGAAGGCAACCGTTCCGAACCCCGTATATTCCAGACTGAGCGGGCCTAAACCGGAACTGGCCGTTTCGTCGCTGAAGAGTCCGCCGCCGCGGCCCAACAGCAGCAGATTTGTTTCGCCTCGCAGCGTGGTGATGAAGAGGTCCGCGGTGCCATCACCATTCAAGTCATTGCAGACGACTCCCATGCTGGCCGGTGCGATTCCAAACCGGTCTCCCGCCACGCCCCGAATCGCCGCCTCTTCGCGAAAACTCCCATCGGTTTGCTGGATCCAGAGTGCGTTGGGAGACATATCGTTCGCAACAAACAGATCGGTGCGACCGTCGCCATCGAAGTCGTGCGTGTACAGCCCCAGGCCGGGGCCCGGCGCTGCGGGAAACCCGCCCTGAACCGTCATGTCGTGGAACAGAAATCCGCGGGCATCAACCCCACCCAGGTTTCGAAACAGCCGTGTCACTGTTCCGCTGAAACTCTTGGGGCCACAGTAATCGGGGCGGCCGCTCCCGTCGTCGCAGCGACTGCCCGGGAAGTAATCGAGGTATGTCACCACGCACAGGTCCAGCGCGCCATCACGATCAAAATCACAGAACGAAGCGGCCGTGCCCCAGCGGCGGTTGAGGGAGTCCATCCACGTCGTGCGCTCGACAAACGTCCCGTCGCCCTGATTGATCCACAGGCGGTCGCCGCCGAATCCCGTCACGTAAAAATCGCGGTCACCGTCGTTGTCGATGTCGGCGACTGCCACGCCGATACCATATCCCTGAAATTCACCCAAACCGGCGGCTTGCGAACAGTCCTGAAACTGTCCATCGGGTGTCTGTCGCAGCAGTTGCAAACCCATGCGGGACTGATCGCCCCCTCCTGCCCAATGGCCGCTGATCAGCAGCATATCGAGCGCTCCATCACCGTCGAAATCGAGTAACGCGCCCCCAGGTCCCATAATGTCGGGCATGAAGTAGCGGTCGGCGGTTGTCCCCACACGGGCGACGCCCGCATGGCTGCCGGCCGGATGGAACTCGATCGGGATCTCGGAAAAGTACGACTCGTGGACCGTCACTTCGGTCGGGGGCGGGGGCTGCGGAGTCGTTTCGGGCGCGGGCCGGCATCCGCCGCAGAGCAGGGCGGCGACTAACAGTTCCGAAATGATCAAGGGTCTGGTAATCAAGTGCACTCCGCACCACAGGGACAAACGCTCATCTTTCTCGATGGGCTAGCAACTCCACCCCCCGGTGCGCACGAACAGTTCCGTGAATACCGATCCGGGGTTGAGCCAGAGGTGAGTCTATCCGGTCCGTTCCACTCGGTAAACTTGGCGCGAATCCCCGTGAAGCGCGGCGGAGAATACGTGCTGATTGCCGATCCACGATTGACCAGGCGTCTTGGCCTGCGGGCTCATTCATAAGCGACATCGCTTTTCTGCAGTCGGGAAGTATAATCCCGCACCATGGCAGCCATTCGACCGACGCAATTTCTGAGTCGTATTCCGTTCACGATCATCCTGGTGCTGGTGGTCGCGGCGGTCAGTTGGGGTGGCATTGCCAATCTGCAGCCCTTTCGGCAGAACCTGTTCGAGAAGATCGGCGAACGGGTCGGTTTACTCCCCTGGCACATGCAGCGGGGGGAGCTCTTTCGGCTGGCCATGAGTGTCTTCTTTGCGCGTCCCGGTATTGAATTAACCTTGGCCCTGGTGTTGGTCGCAGTGGGCGTGGGGACAGGCGAACGGCGAGTAGGCACTGGCAAAGCGATCCTGGTGTTTGTCGGAAGTCATCTGGCCGTCTTGCTGACGCTGACGATCGCTCTGGCGTTCCGCAATCAGCGCACGGAAGGAATGTGGGAGAATCTGCTGGCCGTCGCATTTTGGGTGGGACCGGCCGCCGGTTACTCGGGATGCTTGGGTGTGGGCTGTCAGAAACAGCCGGAACCACGGCGCGTGGCCCTCTTGTCCGTAATCGGGGGGCTGTTGTTTGCGCGTGCCGTCTGGGCGGGGCATGCCTATGGAATTGCCAGCGTCCGCCACGCTCCCGACCTCGCACGCCTGTTGGCGTTTGGCCTGGGCGTTGGCATCGGCAGGCGTTTGTAGCCGCCTGCCACCGCTTTCTCTTTATGTCGCGAAATAGGTCTTACGTTGGGGCCCGGCAAAGGCAGCGACCGAACCGTTCTTGTCGTACTTCACGCTCTGCTTTCGCGGTATGTTGATCAACTCACGGCGGGTTCAGACGGTGGTGCCAAATGGTGCAGAAGCACGCCGGCCGCGACGGAAACATTCAGCGA
>JAFEBR010000617.1 GCA_018242565.1 Planctomycetota bacterium
AAGACGGCCAGCGGTGGCGCGCATTTCCCGTCCACCAGAATCTCCTGCGTGTGCAGAAAGTCTTCAATCAACTGTGAGTCGAAAGACATCGTCCGCGGATTCGTGGTGGGCAGGGGGGCTGGCATGGGCCGAGTTCTCCACAGGTGTGAAATGGGGGAAACATCGTCGGGCCGAATCTCGTGCCAGGCGATTTCGCCCAGGACGACAGGCAGTCACCCGGCAGGCGTACAGCCTACCGTACTGGCCCATTTAAAATGAAGTCAGCCGGGCCGATTGTGACCACCCGGCCGCGATGTCCGCTCGGGAAAATGGCGTGCGCTCGTGAACGACACGTTCACGGCGCGAGAGCGGTTGAGGCTTGCATGGTCCGTCCGCGGTGTTACGCTCTTCGATCTGGTGGTGATCGCAGCGGGTTCCTGGCAGGAGGCGGTGATGGACTGGATGACTTGGTATAACGGCCTGGTGAAACCGTCATGGACTCCGGCCCCGGCGACGATTGGCCTGATCTGGCAGATCCTGTACCCGATCATCCTCGCGACGTTCGGGTTTGTCTTTGTGCAGGCGTTTCGCGGCAAGCTGGGCTGGTGGATCGCGTTGCCATTCGCGATCAACCTCGTCGCCAATCTGGTCTTTACCCCGATTCAATTCGGCCTGCGCAACCTGCCGCTGGCGGCTTTGGACATTGTCATAGTCTGGGGGACCATCGTCTGGTCGGCCCTGGTAATCTGGCCGCACTATCGCTGGGTAAGCCTGGCCCAGATTCCGTACTTCGTGTGGGTGTCGCTGGCTACCACGCTGCAGATCAGCATCACCTGGTCGAACCGCTGACGTGACCTGGGACCCGCGATTCCGCGCAGTTCAAATGACGATATCGAGAATCGGGTCGCCTCCGTGTGCGATCGGAATGGGCCGGCCCAGTCGGTCGGGCACGGTCAAATGCGGGTCGATTCCCAGCAGGTGGTAGATCGTGGCCACCACATCGCCGGGTGACACGGGATGGCTGATCGGGTAGGCCGCCTGCTTGTCAGTCGCGCCATACACTGTGCCCGGCTTGATGCCCCCGCCGGTCAGCAGACTGAACCCGCACCGCGGCCAGTGATCGCGACCCGCCTTGGCATTGACGCGCGGAGCCCGCCCCATTTCTCCCATCACCACCACGAGCGTGGAATCAAGCAGTCCCCGTTCGTCGAGGTCCTGAATCAAGGCCGGGTAAGCCTGATCGAGAACGGGCAGGTTGCAGTTCTTCAACATGCCGAAATTGTTCTCGTGCATGTCGTATGAATGGCCGTTGTTGCCGAAGATCTCGGCGTGCACCGAAATGAAGGGGACCTCGGCTTCAACGAGACGGCGGGCCACGAGCAGACTGTTGCCGCTCAAGCTTTTTCCATACCGCGCGCGAACCGCTGTCGGTTCCGCCGACAGGTCGAAGGCATCCCGCGTTTTGCTCGAGCACAATAGAGAAAAGGCACGCGATTGAAACTTGTCGAGCCGATCAACCGCCCGCGAGGCGCGGACCGTTTCAAATTGACGGTCTAACTGATCGACCAGCGAGCGGCGGATGTCGAGGCGGTCGGCGGTCATATCCGGCAGCGCATCGAGCGCCGGCATGTGCGGCTCGCCCATAGCAATCACGGGATCGTAATGGGCCACCTTGGGTTCGCGTTCAAATTTCGGCTGGCAGTAACTGAACAGCGGGTCATAGCGGCCACCCAGAAAACCGCCATACGGTCCGGGGCGGCGAATGCCGGGATAATTCACGCTTTCGCCCCAGCCGGGATAGCAGGGCATGCAGACGGCGCCGGGCAGGTCGGACGGCCCCATGTCCAGATACTGGCAGATAGCGCCGATATCGGGTGGATCGGTCGGTTCCGCTTTGATCTGGTTAAAGGCACCGCCAGTGAACCCGGTCATCATCGCCAGCGGATTGTGTGCGTCGTAGGTGTGCGTCACCGTGCGGATCACACAGGCCTTATGCATCCACCGGGCCGTGTTCGGAAGGTGCTCGCAGACCGACAGGCCGGGCAGCGACGTGTCGATGGGTTGAAACTCGCCCCGGACTTCGACCGGCGCGCCGGGTTTCATGTCGAACATGTCCATCTGACTGGGCCCCCCCAGCAGATTGAACAGAATGACTGATTTGGCCGTGCCGCGGGGGCGCCCGGCCGGCGCCTGTGTGTTCGTCGTGGTCTCGGCCCCGCGCAGGAGACGTGGCAGAGTCATCCCGCTGAAGAGCGACAGAGCCCCGACTTGCATCGCTTCGCGCCGGGTGACTCCATCGCACAGCCTGGCAGTCTGACCGAAAATTCTGAGCATGGCGATTCCCGTTCCTGAGCGTCGAGACGCAGTAAGTGCCGTGTGGCCTATGCTACGGGACTCGCGCCAGACGGGTCAACACAATTCGAGGTGCCGAGAGCCGTCGGTTTACGGCGTGTGTCTGTCTCCCGGTCTCCCATCCAGCGTCGGAACAGCGCCGAAACAGGGTCCTGCGGCATGCGGAAAGCGTGCTGAGACAGGGTCGCAAGAGGCCGGCCAGGCTGCGGCGAGATTGCGGGCGTCGCGGCAGGCTGCAAAAATGGCGGGAACGAGTCAGACAGTTCTTATTTTCAGGAGTGTGATTGCCCATGCGGTTGGTGACGTTCGGCGAAGTGATGCTGCGATTGGCTCCCGAGGAATTCTTGCGGGTGGCCCAGGTGCTGCCGGGGCGGCTGGAAGCCACATTTGGGGGTGGCGAAGTCAACGTGGCGGTCTCGGTGGCCCAGCAGGGGTTGCCGGCGGCGTTCGCCACCGCTTTGCCCGATAACCCCATCACCGATGCCTTCGAACAAGAACTGCGGAAGCTGAAAGTCGAACCGGGGTTGATCAAACGGTCGAAGGTCGGTCGGTTCGGCATTTATTTCGTGGAGACCGGGGCCAACCAGCGCGCGGGAACAGTAACGTATGACCGCGACGCCAGCAGCATTTCACTGGCCGCTGCCAAAGATTACGACTGGGACACGATTTTTTCCGGTGCGACCTGGTTTCACATCACCGGCATCACGCCGGCGATTTCAGAACTATCGGCGGGGGCGGCGTTACATGCCGTGCAAGAGGCCCGACGGCGCAAGATCACCGTGTCGTGCGATTTGAACTTCCGCAAGAAACTGTGGCGCTGGAAGGCGGGCACGTCTCCCGTGGATCTGGCCCGCCAGACCATGCGGACCCTGATGCCGTTCATCGACGTCGTGATTGCCAACGAAGAAGACGCCGAAATGTGCCTGGGAATTCACGCCCCCGCAAGCAATGTCGAGTCGGGGGAACTGAATCTCGACGGCTACGCCCAGGTGGCCCGGCAAGTCGTGCAGCAGTTTCCCAACGTGTCGCAGGTTGCCATCACGTTGCGCGAAAGCCTGTCGGCCAGCCATAACAACTGGGGGGCACTGTTGTATGACGCTCCCCGGCAGACGGTGCACATGGCGCCCACCGATGCGGCTGGAAAATACGAACCCTATGAAATCCGTAACATCGTCGATCGCGTGGGGGCCGGTGATTCATTCGCTGGGAGCTTGATTTTCGCCCTGAACACCCCCGGGTTGAATGATGCCGGCACGGCCCTCGGCTATGCCGTCGCGGCCCGTTGTCTGAAACACAGCATTAAGGGAGACTTCAATTACGCGTCGCGCGCCGAGATTGAGGGATTGATGAAAGGGGGCGGTTCCGGGCGGGTCCAGCGCTAAGCCGCGATATGGTTGCGGCGCACTGGCGCCCCCTGAAGAGACGGGTCGGCGATTTCCGCCGCTCCGACGTCTGGCCGATGTGAGGCATTGTGGCGAAACGCAAACAGAAGACGACTGAACTCGACTACTGGCTGGCCGCGGGGTCGCGGCCCGCGTTCGTGATCGATATTCAGCGTCGGTTGCGGGTGTTCAACACGGCCTGCCACGAGCTGACCGGTTGGGAACCGGCCGAAGTGATTGGCGAATTGTGCCACTATGGCAGCGACGCCGAGGCTTCACCCGCCCAGGCGCTGGCTGCCAGTTTATGTCCCCCTCCCGATGCCTTCGAAGGGGCAGACCAGGCGGCCCGGGTCCATCTGGCCCACCGGTCAGGACAGGCTCTGCCCCGGCTGGTGCACTACTATCCGCTGTTTACCGCTGAAGGCGCCGTGAATGCGGTGCTGGGGGTCATATCCGAGATTCCACCGGCCACCCCGCGAGATGAATCTCCGGCTCGGCAACTGCACGCCGAACTGGCTGCCCTGCGATCCACATTGCGCGCCCGGTTTGGCACGAGTTCGCTGGTGGCCCAGAGTGCCCCGATGCAACGTGTACTGCGGCAGGTGGAATTGGCCCAACTGGCAGAGACAGGAGTGTTGTTACTGGGGCCCCCCGGGGTCGGGAAAGAGCACACGGCCCGCGCCATCCATCTGGGAGGCATTCACAAGGGGTTGTCGTTCGTGCCGTTGGACTGTCGCCGGTTGGCGGCGGACGAGCAGCACCGCGTCTGGAATCGTATCGCCGAAGCGCATGCCGAGGGTACGAGTGCCCGTTTGCCGACAGGCCCCTTGCCGGGGGTGATCTTTCTGGCCGACTTCGAAGCCGTGCCTCGCGATCTGCAGGAGTGGATCGTCTCCCTGGCTGCCGCGCCGCGCGCCTGGCGGTTACTGGCGAGTTCCGCGCTCACGCTGGCCGAGTTGGAAGCCGACGAACAAGTGCGGCCCGATTTTCTGGCGCTGGTCAGTCCGCTGGTGATTCAGCTTCCGCCGCTGTCTCAACGTGCCGCCGATCTGCCCTTGCTGGCCCAGCACTTTCTCGAAGCCTGCAATCGCGAAGAGACGAAGCAGGTGGGTGGGTTCGATGAGCAGGTCTGGCCCCAGTTTCTGCGTTACGACTGGCCCGGCCAACTCGATGAGCTGGCGGCCGTGGTCAACGAGGCGCATGCCCGCACGACGACGCCGCTGATTCAACCCGACGATTTGCCCTACCGGTTTTGTACGGCACTCGACGCGCAGTCGTTACCTCCGGTGCGCGAGACGGCCCAGTTAACGCTCGATCCGCTGCTCGAAAAACTGGAAATCCGGCTGATCGAACTGGCGTTGGAACGCAGCCGCAATAACAAATCGAAAGCAGCGGAACTCCTGGGAATACACCGCGCCCGGTTGTTGCGCCGGATCGACCAACTCGGGCTGGGACTGAATCTCGCGGACGAGGCCTCGCAGGATTCGGGGGGCGGAGCACTCGATCGCGATCAGCCGCCGACCACATCTGAGTCGGGTCCGCCTCATCCGTCGTAGCCGGTGCGCAGGCCCGGCAGACCGGCCCGGGCTGCGGTGTCGTCTCGTGCGGGCGCGATGCAAACCGCGCGGCGGGCCAGTATCATGCGGGCCATAGGCCCCGGCGTTTTTTTTACGGAAGCTCCATGACCAGTTCTCAACACGAAAAACAGGCGAATTCTCCCGCGGCTCAGGTTGTACAGGATGTTGTCAATCGGATTGCGGAGATTCTGACTGCCTCGCTACAGCACAATCAACCGATTGAACTTGATCCCCATCGCCACCAGCTGTTCGAGCTGTTTGTCATGGCTGAGGCGACCGGGTTCCTGGAAGAAGGCCAGGCGTTCGATCTGTCGTGCGACGGGGTGGCGCGGGAACTGGCCGCCCGCTGGGATCTGGCACGCAAGATGGGGGGCGGTGCCGCGCAGCTGGCGTCGCTGCCGCCGGACCAGCTGGCCCGACTGCGGATCATCTGGTCCTTCATGCGGATTTGGATGGAATGGACCTACGCCTGGAAGCGCTGGCCCGAATTTCACCCGGCCGCCGGGAAGTAAATAAAAATCCCCGTGGACAGCCGGTGCCACCCACGGGGTTGAAACACATATCTGGACGCAGTCGCTCAGTCGATCGAATCGGTGATCACCTGGGCCGCCAGCAGCTTCCGGATCCGTTCCTGCGAATCCTGCAGATGGGCCTTGGTGTAGTCGTCGAGTTTCACGTCGGCGGCTGACAACAGGGCCGTGATCTGCTTGTCGAGGTCGGTCAGGTGCATGCGGACGAGCGTCCGGGCATCTTCCGGAATGCCTCCCGAGCTGCTGGCACCCAGCAGAGCGGCCAATTGACCCGCCCCGCCCGAGTTCACCAGGCCGGCCAGTCGCTTCAGCGTGGTCCGCTGCAGGTTCCGGCGCAAGCTCGAGATGTACGGCTTGCGGTTGTTGTATTCTCCCGGTTTGGGAGGTTCACGCCATTCGGTGAAGATGCCATCGACCACAGAACGCAGGTGTTCGGCCAGCGTGTAGATGTCGGCATCGGCGTTCTGCTTCAATTCGGAATCGTGCAGCCGCGACAAGGTCGTGGTCGACAACAATTGCGTCAGAATGTTGCTCTGCATCATCTCGATCTGCCCGTGGACGGGGTAATCGAGACGCCGGGTTTCCCGCAGACCCCAATGGCTCCAGCGTGTGGAAGCCAGTGAGTTGAGCACATCGGGCGGCGGCAGCGGCGGCAGGTTGAAGGCTGACTCGGTGAGCAGCTTCATCGCGTCACGTTGTTTCGCCGCTTCGACCGGCTTGAAGGGCACGCGGCCGTTCGGGTCTCCCTTGTGATCGCGGTGGACATAAATCCCACCGGGGAATCGCGACACGAACGACAGCGTCCGCCAGTATTCCGACATCAGCATGCCGAACGCCTGACGGGCCCGCTGGTAACCATCCCCTTCACCCACGGCCCGTTCGACCACCTTGCCCCACAGTTCCGACGACGACTTGGTCTGTCGGCGGGCAAATTCGAGCGGGTCTTTCGAGAAGTCAAACCGATTGACCAGCGGATCCGAGTCGATGCCGCCGCGAGTGTCTTCGTCGGTGGCGTAATCGTGACCCGGTTCGGCGCTGCGGGAGGCAATTTTCTTGAGCTCCGCGGCTTCGTTCCCTTCAATCGGCTTGTAACCGTATTCAATCACCCAATAGTCGTAGGGGCCGATCGTCTGCGGGTAGTACAATCCCTGCTTGGCGCCCTTGGGGGCAATGTTCGCCGGTGTGTAATCCATCACGCTGGCAACCGTGCCTTCGGCGTTCGAGCGGGCCACGTCGTCAATTTCCGCCAGCGTCTTCCACGAACTGGCTTTGAAGTTGTGACGCAGACCGAGGGTGTGGCCCACTTCGTGCATGACCACTTCCTTGAGGCCCTGGGCAATCAGTTCGTCGGGCAAGCCTCCCGGCGCGGCGACGTCGCCTCGCGCGGTGAGCACGGCCATCGTGAATCCCAGTTGCTGCTGCATGCCCATGCAGAAGTCACAGGCGCCGCCATGTTCGTGGTGATGCCCGTTCTGAATCGCCGCACCGAATGCGACCATGCTGGGGTCCACCGGTTTGCGGGCCGCCGGTTCTGCGAGGGGTTGCCCCATCAACGCGGCGGCGTCGGCCGCAGTGAAGGTTTCGTACTGCTGCTTCCAGGTCGTCAGAAAGTCGGCGTCGAAAATGATGTCGGCGTCGAGAATCTGTCCCGTCATCGGGTTGACGCGCGAGGGACCCATGGCGAAGCCGGCACCAGCCGTAATCCAGCGGAACGTATTGAAGCTGACGTCTTCCGGATCCCAGTCGTCTTCTTCACGCTGCTGACGGACTTCCACGGCATTCGAGAAGCCGAGCTTTTCAAACGCCCGGTTCCATTCTTCGATCCCCGCGCGAACGTACGGGCGAAGATTGATGGGCACGGTCTTTTCCATGTAGAAAATGATCGGTTCTTTCGGCGGCGAGAGCTTCGCCGACGGATCGTGCTTCTGCAGGTTCCAGCGGTTGATGTACCGCACGAACCGCTGGTCGTCTTTCTTTTCCGAGAAGTCTTTGAGGACCGTCATGAAGTAGCCGATGCGGTCGTCGGCCATACGCGGCCGGTAGTCGGTATTCGTCAACCGGCTGATGCTGTAGTGCACGGTCACCTGCGCGCCGCGCGGATCGATCACGGTTTCGAGATCGCGGCTGCCCGAATAGACGGCGGCTACCTGGATTTCGACGTTCTTTGAGAAAGCTTTGACTTTGCCAACGGTCGAACGATCAAACGCGAACGCCATGCCCAGCGAACGGCCGATGTTCTCGTCGTCGCTCAAGAAGATCCGCGTCATGTCGACCAGCATACCGCCGCTGGGAGTCGTCGTGATTACGGGCAGCGCGTAGAGCACGCTGTCGTTGTAGGCCAGTTTCACGGCACTGGCTTCCGGGCTGCCGGGGTTCGCCCGGAACCGGACGTTCCGACGAATCACATGCAGTTTGTCACCCACCTTCGAGAAGCTCCAGATGACTTCGTCGTCACCCAGACCCCAGGTCATGCCCCCCAGCACCTGCCCCGCGCTGATCCCCTTTGCGATCGACGTCAGGACCAGGAAGTTCTGGTTCAACTGGCCGGGATTGATTTCCACCAGGATCTGCTGATCCTTGTGGTAAATCGTCCACAGGCCGTCGGCCTTTTTCATGCCCGTGGTCAGTGTTTCGAATTGGCTGCGCGGCGGAGGTCCACTGGGGGCTGATCCGGACGCGGCCGGTGCTCCGCCCGGGGGTTGGGCCACGGCCTGGTTCACCGTCAGTGAGGTGACTGCCAGGAGGGCAAGTCCTGTAACAAATCGACGTAGGTGCATTCGTAGTTCTCCGCAAGAAATGTTGATCCAGATGATGCAGAACGCGACATTCGGTTCGAGAGACTTGCCATGCGAAAGGCGATTCCCCGCAGGCCGTAACTCAGACAATAACTTTACATCTTGCCAGATTCTACGTCACGATTTGAGTAAAATCGAGAAAATGGGTGGAATTTGCCGGTTGAATGTGCGGGCGAGCACTTCTGGGCCGGCGCGAGACATTTCAACGACCTGGAAACGTTCATAACCGCTGCCCAATCGGCGCAGGCTCAGATGCTGGAACCACAGCCCCTGCCTGGGCTTGGCGAATGCGGGCCCAATGCGGCGTCAGCCGACGCGCGCAGGACCCAGGGATGAAGGCGTACTGCAGGCGGACCAAACCGAGTTACTGGCGATCATTCGGCGAAAATGGCCACACAACTAATATTATCGCGCGAACCGGCTTTCTGGGCGGCGGCGACAATGGACTCGGCGGCGGCCTGAGGATCGGCACTGGTTTTCAGCAGGCCTTCCAGATCTTTATCTGACAGTCCGTCGGTGGCACCATCCGAGCACATGATGAAACGGTCGCCAGCGTGCAGGTCCACCGGCGTCGGTTTGGATCCGGAACTGCCTTCTTTGGTCCCTAGATAGCGATACAGCACGTTCCGATACCGATGCCGACTGGCTTCTTCGGGGGTGATGGTACCGGCTTCCAGCAGAGCGTCGGTCAGCGAGTGATCTTTCGTCAGCCGATCGATCTTACCGTCGCGAAGCATGTACACCCGGCTGTCGCCAATGCCGGCGACATAGATGCGATTCCCCGCCTTGACGATGAGGGCGATGGTCGTCCCCATGTTGTGATAATTGGCGTCGAGTTCGCCCAGCGCCATGATCTCGACGTTGGCGTAGTCGACAGCCTGATCGATTGCGGCGGTCACTTTCGGGCCCGTATCCTGCGAAAAGTCGACCAACTGGCTCAGCTTTTCGGAAATCAGCTCGACCGCCATTTCGCTGGCTTTTTCCCCGGCGCACTGGCCACCCATGCCATCAGCGACCAGGAAATAACGGCCCTGTTTGTCGACCAGCACACGGTCTTCGTTGTTTTCACGGAAATTTCCGGTGATGCTGACAGTGCCCCAACGAACTGAGATTGCCACGGCTCCGGAATTCCTTGCACTATGAGTACAGACAGTGTTTCAACGGCAACAGTTCAGGGACACACCAATTGGATCAGATTCCGGGTTCCCAGCGTACCCGCCGACAAGAACAGCTCACCCGCGTCAAAGCCAGCGCTGCCGCCGTAAAACCGGTTCTGGCCTTCCAGCGTTTGAAATAACCGGTCTTTGGCAGGAGGGAATTGTGTCTGATACGCGCGAATTGCCTGAAATTTTAGCGAAAGCGTGTCACTGATATCTACCACAAAGTATCCGCCCGCGGGCGGAAGTTGCAAACTGGAAAACCCCAGAGGATACCAGATTTGCTTTTTTATCGTGTGTACGGGCAAACCGTCAAATTGATCGTCCCATTTGCTTAATCGGGAATAAAACACCGCCGCGTCGGTAATTTGGACCGCCTGGTAGTGGTCCGGCGAGGCCAAAGGGGTCTTGGCCGCCAGCCCCAGCACTACCGTCGGTCGATACCGCCGAAAGATCTTGGCCAGCGCCAGGCGGGCTTCATGAGAGTCAAACAGCCGGCGATTCGGCAGTTCCAAGGTGTGTCGGACCTGCACGCCGAGAATCCGAGCGGCTTCAGCCGCCTCGGCGAGTCGTACGTCAGGCCCCGGACTGCCGGGGGTCGGTTCCCCGTCGGTCAGGTCGACAATTCCGACCCGATACCCCTGCCGGACGAGTTGGGCGAGGGTTCCGCCACAGGCAATCTCTACGTCGTCCGGGTGGGCTCCCACCGCGATGACATCCAGGGGTTCAGCAGGCTCGTGCGACATTCGACAAAGCAGCCAGACAGAGAAACGGGCGACCCACCCTGAAAACGAAAAACAGAGTGGGCTCGCACCATAATATCGCGTCCCGCTGCGAAAATCTCCACCGAACCGCGCCGCGGCATCAGCCCTCAGCGGCCAGAAAGGGGCGAATCAGTTTGGCCAGACGATGGGGATGCGTCAGAAACGGGATCTGCCCGGTGTCGTTCATCGTGTCCACGGTTACATGCGGCAAACCGGCGGCCAGGGTCTCACTGCAGCCGGTCAGAACGTGGCCGTCCCCTTCACTTCTCAACAGCAGCACCGGTTGCCGGATCTCAGGCAACCGGGGACGCAAGTCGCAGCTTCGCGCCAGGCTGGCGCGGAGCGCCAGTTGCCGGATCGTGCTGTTTCCCGTGTTTTCGAGGTAGAACTGCAGCCGGGTCAGGTCGAAAGGAGGAAACCAGCGGCCCTGGTTCTGCCGTTGAATGAAAACCCGGCCGGGCAGCAGTTTGACGCGCCCTGGCAACAGCCGTCCCGCCGATAACAGCAGCCGTTCGCTGGTCGACCAGTCGTAGTGGGCGAAGGCTCCCTGCAAGACGGCCCGACGAATACGCTGCGGATGCTCCGCCAGTGCCTGCAGGGCGACCATACTGCCAAACGAGTGACCGAAGAGGTGGAATTCTGCATCACCGGCCTGGTCGGCGATCGCCAGCAGGTCCGCGACGGCGTCAGCCAGAGTCCAACCACGAGAGACGCTGGGCGGATAATCGAACACAACGCAGCGAAACTGATCGCGCAGCAGCCAGGCCAGTAAGGCGAACAGTTCCTGCGACCCCACAAATCCGTTCAGGAAATAGAGGGCCGGGCCTGATCCCAACG
>JAFEBR010000618.1 GCA_018242565.1 Planctomycetota bacterium
CGGCACGCAGGCGACGACAAACGTCGAACGCGTTTTTGCCCAAACGTCGCTCATCGACAGCGATTTCCAGACGGGGCAGGGTCTCGCCGTCGCTGGTGTCGATGATCTGGCAACGGACCGGTGCTCCGGCGAGGTGGGTGGCAATCGTTTCCAGCCAGAGTCGGCTTTCCGCAACATGACAGTCGTAAGCCCCCGAAACAAACAAATCGAGAGCCGTCAACAACCCCACGATTTCTTCTTTCGAGACTTTCATGGTCCGGCCGATTCCATGCCGTGGAATCCCGGCGAATTCACGTTTTTCTATGAAATCGGGCGGTGGATCCCACAGGTCGTAATGGTCGTCCATATCGAGCATCTGCACGGCCGCCGAAGCAATCAGGTCGCGGCGCCCGCACAGGATGCCAGTCGACTGCGGGCCCCGAATGGCTTTTCCCCCGCTGAAGGCGACCAGATCGGCCCCACGGGCGGCAATGAGTTCCAGGTTCTTGCGCGGAGGCAATTCACCGGCGGCATCTACGAGCACAGGCAGCCGATTTCGGCGGGCTACTTCCACCACCCGTTCGAGCAGAGGTTGCGAATCGGGAGAGTAAACGTACAGCACACCGGCCGTCTGGGGGCCGATGGCGGCCTCGTATTCCCACGGTTCCGTACGGCGGACTCCCGCGTTGGCGACGATTTCGTTGAAGCCGACCTCGATAAGTCTTGCACCGGCGGCCCGCACCGCATGGTCGTATCCGCTGCGTTGCTCGCGGGCGACGATGAATTCGCAGGGAAAGCCCGCGCAATGCGGCAGTCTTTCCATGCGACCGGGATCATTCCCCGCCAGGATCGCTGCCGTGCCCAGTGTCAGTGCGGCAGCCGACCCGGCTGTCACGAGTCCCGCCTCGGTCGCCGTCAGCCGGGAGATCTTGCGGGAGGCTGCTGCCTGCAATTGTTCCAGCGGGACTGCTTCGCCGGTCGCCGAGGTGAACGCCTGCAACACCGCGTCGGGCATCGGCGCGCCACCCAGACGGGTGACCGCTCCCGAAACATTGATGATCGGCGAGACACCAAACTGCTCGTAAATCGACATGTCAGACTGTTCGTGACAAAGGACAGGACGTACTGGAGTGCCGCCACCGGGGACCGCACGCATCGGCCCCGATCGATGGGCTACTTGCCGGTTTTTTCCGTCGGTTTCGCCGGCGCTTTCTCCGCAACCGGAATCAGTTCAACGAGAACTTCGGTCCCCTTGGGGGGAATACGGTCTGTGTACGCCTCGTAGTTTCGTTCCGCATTGGTGGCCGAGCTTTCCGACGACAGATCGAGCATCGCTCCCGAGAAGTTTGCGACGCAGATCAGGTCGCCATCTTCGGCCAGGTAATATTTGTTGCCCGTATCTTCGTCGACATAAAATCCGCTGCCGGCAAACACCCAGTCGGCCTGCATTTCCCGCTGCTGACTCTGTTCAAAGAACGAGAGGATGGCTTCGCGGAAGGCCTTGTCTTTGCTCAACGCGAGGAAGGCATCGCGTTCCCTGGTGGTCATCGATCCGTACCAGCTCAGCTCTTTGAGCTTCCGGTCAAAGCGGAGTTCCGATGTCTTGGGAAGAGTCACTCCCTCGGGGAGCGACTCCATTTTCACCACCCAGAACCGGTTGATCGCCTGACGGATCCACGACCGGGCCGGAACACGGTGCGATTTCCCTTTGTCGTCGGTCCAGCTCAGAAAAATATCGATTTTCTGTCCGGTCGGCGGATGGTAACCATTATCAAACCGAAACGGCGTGCCCGGTTTGGCATCAATCGCCAGCAGGCCCGCATGGATCACGTAGGCCTGCGCGTCGACCGCCAAAATCGCCTCGTGTTCCTTCGTCTGTTTTTTGCAGACCAGCATTTCCAGGGCCCCCTGCTGCAGCACGACATGTGTCTTTAACAGGACCCTTTTATTCTTTTTGTCCAACAGTACGGTCCCGGCTTCGTTGAGTCGCACCGGGGTCCCCTCGGCAGCGGGCGGGTTGCTGGTCGCGGCTTTGTCGTCCGCTGTGATGAGGTTCGTCCACGAGGCTAGGCACAGCACGGCCACCAGTCCGCCCACCAGTCGCGTCGGATGTTGTCGTGAGTCACGCAGCACGCTTGAGACAGACATGGTCGAACTCCCTTCAAGGTTTGGATGCAGCCGGGCCGTACCAGACGTCGCCGGGGCGACACGATCATCGTACTTCAACTCGGCCAACTCTGACTTCCGCCGTCAACGCGCAAGACCTGGCCGGAAACAAACGCTCCCAGCGGGCCGGCGAAGAAATCTACCACGCGAGCGACTTCGTCGACCTGGGCCACCCGGTCAAGTGTCCCTTCGGTCACAAGTCGGGCAGGGTCCACATGGCGAGTCCCCAGGTAACGTCCCGTGCGCGTGTCCCCCGGAGCCAGGCTGTTGACGGTGACATTATACTCTCGCAGTTGCATCGCCAGGCAACGTGTGTATTCAATCGCGGCGGCCTTTGCCGTGGAATAAATTGCCTGGTTGGCGAACCCGCGAAATGCCGCAATCGAACTGATCGTGACGATCCGCCCGGTACGCCGTTCCATCATGCCCTTGGCGACTTCCTGGCAGATGAAAATCGTGGACAGCAGGTTCCGGTCGAGGACCGATCGCACGTCCTCCTGTTTGACGAAGACGGCATCATTCGGGTTGGGCTTGCCCCCCGCGGCGGCGATATCTCCGCCGGCATTATGCACCAGGATATCGATGGGCCCCAATTGCGTCGTGACTTCCGAAGTGATGCGTGCGACTTCAGCGGGCAAGGTCAGATCGGCCAGGACCCGCATCGTCCGGACACCGAACTGGGCTCCCACATCTTTCGCGGTTTCCGTCAGAGTGGTCCCTTCGCCGTATTCGGCCGGGCCCTGTTCGCGCATGCCATGAATTCCCACCTGGCAGCCTAAAGCGGCCAGCCGTTCGGCAAATGCCCGTCCTAATCCGCGTCCGGCCCCGGTGACCAGCGCCGTTTTACCCTCTAAATAGCGTTCCATCTCGTTTCATCCGCCGTTACAAGGAGCCGTTGTTTTTCGTCGGTCCCGACATCAGTGCCTGCCGATCGGAATTCCAGAACGCCCTCGGCGGTACTGGAAATCGTTGAGAATTCTCACGAATCAGCGGCCGGAGTGCAAGACCGCCACCGCGACTCGAACTGGCAGCTTTGGTCGGAAAGAAATGACGTCTGCCGCAGAGGACCTGACAGGCGCCCCGCCCGACCGATCTGAGCTGATGCGGAGCGCGCGCCCTCGACAACCACTGCAAGCGTCACGTGCTGGCACACGCCGCTGAGATCAGTTTTTCGGTTTTGGTTGAGGAATGGGCAGGGTCCGCAGGTCTTTATCTTCGATGCCATCAAGCAGCAGGTTGGCGATGACCGGTTCGTTGTCACGCATCGTAACCCACACGATCTGGTCGAACTCACCGTCGGCTTTGCCTCGCAGTTTGGACGATCCGCCGGTTGTCGCCAGCATGATGTAGTCGTGGCCGTTGCGCACAAACTTGGCGTAATTGTGCACGTGACCTGCGAAGAGCGTGAATTTTCGGTTCCCCAGGGCCCGTTCAATATTGTTCCAGCCGGTTTTGTCGCCGTCGGCATTGGGGAAGTTCCAGGCCGGTTTGTGCATGAACACAAACGTCCAGCGGACATCTTCATTGCGTCGCAAAACATCGTTGAGCCAGGCCTGCTGTTCGGCACTGAACGCATACGGGTCACTGGCCGGGGGATCTTCGCTGTCGAGCGCTACGAACAGTACGTCGTGGTAGCGGAAATCAAAATAAGTCCGACCGAATTTGCGCTTCCAGTTTTCCTGCATCAGCCGGTTGGCCAGATCATGATTACCGGGCACGTAGAAAAATGGCATCTGCAGTTGCGAAATCTTGCTGTGGAATTCGGCCCACTCCAGGGCCCATTGGCCGTGATCTTCAGAGTAGCCTTCGATCAGATCGCCCACCGAAATGACGAACTCCGGCTGCATCAGGTTGATTTTCTTGACGGCCGTCGTGAAGACACCTGGTCGATGGCCCCCCGTGCGGTCGGTGATGATCGCGAACTGGAAATTCCGGCTCTGATTATTGAGGTTCAGATTTGTCCAGGGATTGGTGGCTTCGACCCGAATCTGCAGCGGGTTGTCGGCGGCCGGCAAGGCTGCGTTCCCCGGTGCCCGCGATGCCGAGAAAATCGCCGTAATCGCCAGCGCAGCAAATGCCAGTGTCCCCAGAAAAATCGTGCGCATATTCCTCACTCCAGAGTGCAGGTTCGGTTTGCAGAAGTAAAACTACACGAGCCGCTGGGGAGATGCAATCGCCACTCATGTCAGACAGCAGTGGTTATTCAGCATCCGCCGACTGTCGATTCACCTGCGGGCGGCCCAACACTCGCTTGCGGCCGCAGGGGACCTGGAACAGAGCGGCGTTTGGGTGGCTCGCGGATTGTGCTGACAGGCTGGTCGCGACTCCGGTTGCCACCGTCACGACGGCGCCTGCACGTAACTCTGGGCGAAAAACGCTGCGCTCGCGACGTCGAATTCTGCTATGATTGCGTTGTCGTCAGGCAAGTCCCGCTGATCACCCTGGGCGAGTCCTCCATGCAGTCCAATGACATGAATTCGTTGGCTTTCGATTCGACATCAGCCGTGGTGCCGCCTGCCTCGGCCGATCGACGTCAGTTTTTGAAAGGGATCGCCGTCGCGGCGACGACCTTGGGGGCCTCTGCCGACGCGCAGGCCCAAAACACGTCGGGGGGCGCGCCGAAGAAGAAGGGGCCCGGTCCCACGGCGGGCGTGGCTGGCATCAAAGCCCTGCTTGGGAAAAAAGAGCCGGTCACCTGGGTGTTTACCGGAGACGAGATTACCGAGGCGGCCCAGCATACCCGGGGCTTTCGCAGCTATTCAGAACTCTTCGGCGAGCGGGTCCGCTGGGAATTAAGACGGCCGCGCGACATTGTCGTGAACTCAGGCGTCAGTGGCGAAAAGGCCGATGGTCTGTCTGCCGACCTCGACTGGCGCGTTCTGCGATTTCGACCAGATGTTGTGTCACTGATGCTTGGGACCAACGATTGTACGCTTGGGCCGGTCGGTCATAATCTGTTTCGAAAGCACCTGCTGACCATCCTGGGCAAAATCATGGGGGCCGGGGCCATCCCCGTGCTGCAAACCCCAAATCCCGTCTATTTGAAGAATTTGGAGTGGGGTGAGCATCTGGCGGGCTACACGGACGTGATTCGCAATGTCGCCAAGGAAACCAAGGCGGTGTTGGTCGACCAGTTTGCCTTCTGGGAAACTTCGAAGCCCGACCAGGAAGCCCTCAAACAATGGCTGGCCGATGAAAAGTCGCATCCGAACGCGCTGGGCCATCGCGCACTGGCCCGCCAATTATTCACCACCCTCGAGATCTTCGACGAGAGCAGCGAGACCTGCAAATTGCCGCTGGAATAGCTTGGCGCTCTGAAAGGGCCGTTGCTGTCTCGGTTACTGGGCGCTCTGCATATCCGGCCGCAGCGATTTGGCGTCGCGCAGGTAGATATGCACCATGTCGCGGGGCGATTTGTCGGTGTTGACGTGCATCAACACGCGAATGCAGCGAGGCAGTCGGCCGGGTACGCCGATTTCCGAGGCACACAAGAGCGGCACGAAATTCATGCCGATCTCCCGGGCCGCTTCTGCCGGAAAGGTGGCCGTCAGATCGGGGGTCGTTGTGAACAGAATCGAGGCAATGCTGTCGAAATCGTCAATGGTGTTCGCGCGCAGCATTTCGCCGAGCAGTTCCCGAGTTGCTTCCAGAATCTCTTCGCGGGAATCGACCGAGACACTGGTCGCTCCCCGTAGTCCACGCACTGCCATGACGTCGGGCTGACTCCTGTAGAATGAAACTTGGAGAAACTCCAACTTGTAGCAGAACCGGGGGCGGTTCTCCATCGAGTGCCGGCCGCTGCATCACTCGCAGCGAATTGGTGTCTGGCCCCGATCGGCCCGGGCCGGGCGACTGTCCGTCTGAGCGTTGCCGATATCCAAAGCCCCTTAGCCTTTGAAAGTCAAACCGGAGTGACGCCGGAAATGCGATCGAGTGCCAGCTTCAGACCCGTTTTGACATGCGAGATTTCATAATCGCGGTTCCAGGCGGCACCGAGGGCACTCTGGGCGGGCTGAGCGCACGGTCCCATTTCTCCCAGACAGTCGGCGGCGATCCAGACGAGTAGTTCATCGTCCTGCTGGACGGCTTCGATCAGCACGGGCAGGGCCGCCTCGACCTGTCGGTCAATCAGCCATAAAGCGCGTGCGGCCTGCAACCGGACTCCCGGGTGTCGATCCTGCAAGACCAGGAGCAGCGCCGGGACCGCCGACTGGGCAGCCTTTCCTGCATCTCCCAACGCCTGAGCCGCTCCGAACCGAATTTCAGGTTCTGAATGACGCAGTGCGGTCAGCAGGGCCGGGATTTGCGAGGGGGCCTGTTGATCGAGTTGCGAAATCGCTTTGCCAGCCAGTGCCCGCACGGTGTTGTCCATGTCGTGCTCAGCCGCTTCGTGCAGGGCGGCCCGCAAAGCCATGATGATTTCGTCCGCCGTAGTCGTTTTCTCAGGGCTTTTCTCGTTTTCCGCATCGGCGACCTCGGCCCCGAGTTGCAGGGCGCGTTCGAGATCGGCGGCTTCCAGCGTCTGCCGCCCTTTGCCGCTGTAACACAGGCTGCGGTAGTAATAACTGTAGGCGTTTTCAGGGCGCAGTCGAATTGCCTCGGACAGGTCGGCGATCGCTTGATCAAATTCCCCTTTTTTGAGTTGCGCGAATCCACGGCCGAAAAACCCCAGCGAATCCTGCGGGGCCTGACGGATGCACGCATTAAACCATGAGATGGCGAGATCAAAATCGTGGCGATCGAGCGCGCTGCGGCCTTCTTCAAAACAGGCGGTTGCGTCTTTGTCTGGTTTCTTGAACAACGATTTCAGCCACTGCATGTGCCACCCATCGAATTCTAATGACAGAG
>JAFEBR010000061.1 GCA_018242565.1 Planctomycetota bacterium
CATCATTCTCGACAAACAGGCAATTTCCGAAGAAGGGATTGCGCTCGACACTCCGATCAATCTGAAACTGCAACAGGTCTCCCTCCGCAGTGTGTTGAAGCTGTTGTTGGAACCCGTGCAGTTGACGTATCTGATCGAAAACGAAGTGATGAAAATCACGACGACGACCAAAGCGGCTGACAAGCTCAGCACTCGCGTGTACCCCGTGGGCGACCTCGTCATCCCCGTCACCACTCCCCGCGCCGGCATGGGCGGCATGGGAATGATGGGTGGCATGGGCGGCGGCATGGGTGGCGGTATGGGTGGCGGCATGATGGGTGGTGGTATGGGCGGCGGTATGATGGGCGGTATGGGCGGCGGCATGATGGGCGGCGGTGGCATGTTCAATGTCGCCGATCCTGAATCCGACGTCTTCGACAACAGCTCCGTCAAATCCGGGAAAAAAAAAGCCGTGAATCTGAAGTAAATTCAGATAAGGCGGGGGATCAGGGCAAAACCAAAGTCCCCAGCCAGCCAAAAACTCCCAATCCTCAGCGGAATCAGTCACCCAAGGCTGATTCCGCTGATTCTATTTCCCCTTCGGCCGAAGCGCCCAAACGGGAAGCGGCAGCCGCGCCCCCGGTTGAAAAAATACCGTTGGATCCAGCCCCCGGACCGGCGGACAAAGTCTGGAACGAGTATTTTCGGACTCACAAATCCGATCCGCGTGCCGTCTGCGACGTGGTACTCCGCCTGCATCAG
The DNA here is from genome assembly GCA_018242565.1 of Planctomycetota bacterium. Taxonomy (GTDB): domain Bacteria; phylum Planctomycetota; class Planctomycetia; order Planctomycetales; family Planctomycetaceae; genus JACQFH01. Next base: position 742 of record JAFEBR010000061.1, read on the forward strand.
GCCAAACGCACCGAAGACGTCATCTCGTGCATCAACGCCGCGCTGACCCAGGGGCGTTCTCAACCCTGGATGTATACGGTCCTCGCTCTGGAAATGGACCGTGCCGGGAAACCTAAGGAAGACATCGAACGCGTCTTGCTGTCGAACATCGACTTCAGCGCGATCAATGTCGATAACCTGCTTTATTCCGGCGCGTTCTTAACGCGTTATGGCGCCAAAGTCCGGGCCATTGGCCTTTATCGACAGGCCTCGTTAATCGATCCCACTCGACTCGAACCCTACGTGCTGTCCTTGAAACTGGCCCGGGAAGCCGCAGATCCCGAAGCGGTCAGTTGGGCGGCGTGCGGCATTCTGCAGCGAGCCTGGGGGCGCGACCACGAACAACTCCACAAGGAGGCCCGCGCCGCGGCCACCGAATTGGAAGAACTGCTGCGCAAAGGAGGCAATGAGGCGGCCGCCGATCGACTCTCTCAGGACCTGGCTGATGCCAGTGTCATAGATATGCGGATCGAATTGACATGGAGCGGCAAGGCCGACCTCGACCTGCTCGTCGAAGACCCATCGGGAGCAGTCTGTTCTTCCGAAAATCCATCGACCTCGGGCGGAGGCATCTTCATCCATGATGGTTATGGCGCCAACCAGAAAGATTGTCATGATGATTACGTGTGCCCCCGCGGCCTCTCGGGCGATTACCGGGTTACGGTGCGGCATGTGACTGGCGAAGTCGTGGGCAAACGAGCTGTCTTGAACGTGACCCGCTATCTGGGAACGTCTCGGGAAATCACGGACCAGTTCACAGTCAAATTGGCAGAAACCGACAAGGTCGTCCGAATCTCGTTGCAGAACGGCCGGCTCAAGGAATTGACGGATGTACCTTTGCTCAAGGCGCAGCGCGAAGCCGTCGGCGTAGCACAGCAGCGTCGGCAGGAAACGCTCATTCGCGGCAATCTCGCGCAGAAGCGTGCCGAAGCCCGGTTGGCGGCGGACGCCGGTCGCAATCGCCAGCCGGCGGCTAACCCCGGATATCAACCGTTGATTACGGTCTTGTCCGACGGGATTTCCATGACCACGATGGCCGTCGTGACAGGCGATCGGCGTTACGTACGATTGTCGATGCAACCCACCTTCTCCGCGGTTACCGATCTGGCGACTTTCACGTTTTTCCAGTCGGGAAGCAACTCGAATACCAACCAGTCGGGCGGAGGCATCTTTTAGGTGCGAACGTCCGTGTTCGAAAACTGAAAGCCGACCCGCGACATGGTTCATCCCGAACGATTTGGTTCTGTCTGAAAAAGCCCTTCGAAATGACAATTGTGCCCCACACCCCGATTCTCTATAGAGCCATTGCAGCCTGCCTCTTTTTACAATTTCCAGGCGTTTCCTGCCCGGGGGTTGAAACAGATCACGAAGCGGCACTGGCATATGAGTCAGACCCTTCGACACACAGAGCGACGGGGAATTCTGCACAGGCTCCGTTGCAGCGTGAAAACCGTTCGCGGTCAGCCAATGGTGTCTACAAGGGGCAGATCACACCGCACTGGCTGCCTCAAGATGCTGGCTTCTGGTATCGCAACGATTTGCCAGGCGGCGCCAGTGAGTATGTGCTAGTCGATACAGGCACGGGACAGCGCGGCCCCCTGTTCGATCACGCTCGTCTGGCCGAGGGACTGGCAAAAACCAAAATCGGAGAAACCACCCCACACAAATTGCCGATTTCTGCGCTCGAGTACAATCGTGAGGCGGGATGGATCGAGTTTCGAGCCGGCAACGCCGACTGGCACTGTGACCTGAAAACCTACGAATTACGACCCATCGAGCAACGGGCCCCGCGCCAAACAAGTGGCCTGCTGCCGGTCGACCCGCAAGCGGCACCGCGAGCCAGCGTACGTACTGGCGGCGATTCCTCTCTGAACTTTGTCAATCA
>JAFEBR010000619.1 GCA_018242565.1 Planctomycetota bacterium
CGAAAGGATTTGAGTGAAGGACAGCGAGGTCACCGGTGCCGCGTGAGTTAAACCGTATCGTGGCAGTGACGGTACGGCGAAGCCCAGATTTCACTACCACATTACTACCACTTTTCTGGAAAACCTGTGCAAAAACGTGAGAAATAGAAAGCAGTCTTGCAACGGCGAAAAATGCCGATATATTCGGCAATTACCGTGCTTTCTTGCTGTTTCTGCCGATCTCCAGAACCGTTTGTGGATCTGAAGGTCGCGGGTTCGAGCCCCGTAAGCCACCCCTTTCCTGCTTGCGCCCCCTCGGAAGCCTCTTCCTCTCGGTCTGCTGGGGTTGAAGAGGTCCGAGTCGTTCGCCCCCCGGCCCGGTGGCTGCGAATCTGATTTGGCCGCTGCGGAGTCCAGCGTCGACGCCCCGTGCCAGCCGCCCCGAAACAGACCTGCTTGTTGCAATCGCTGCTCGCGGGAGACGTGCGAGCCATACGCGCTCAACTTTCGGCGGCGACAAGCGTCGATGTTCCCAGGCATGAGACCGTTGCCCGCGGATCCGCAGGCCTCGAAGATCGGTGCGTCAAAGTCGTTGGCCTGGGCAAAGTGAACCGTGTCGTTTGACGGCGAAGGGCGTTCCATGTCGAAACATATCTATTTGCGGAAGGCGAATGACGACCTTGTCAGTCACTGCCAATGTGCAAAAGCCGATGCTCTCATCTCGTCCCCCGGCCAAATGGATTGCCCGTGGTGTGGATGCGGCTGGTTGTTCATCTGCAGTCGGTGTCGCAAGGCATTCACTTTCGCCGAGGGAGTCGAAGTGCCCGAGTCGTGGGAGCAGACCGCAGATCGCACACTCCGCGCGCTCTACCAGCGGGAGCCCGAGCCAGGCGAGGTCGAAGAGTGGATCGGGTTCATGCAGATTCTGCTGAAGGGAGTGGAGCCTGGCGGTCTGTATGTTTATCTGGACGGGTATGTCATCCCCACGACGGCTGCAGCCGTGTCCATCGACGGTTGGCACTCACGCCACGATCTGGAATTCGTGCCTCAGGTCGCAGCTCTCGATGACCCCGGCCTTGGTACCGATCTACTTGGCTCCCGCGACTACTGGCAGTCCCAGCGGGTGGATCGCGATTAGACCGAACCCGACGCCGCAGCAGAATCCGCCGAGACGTGCCGTTGAACCATGACAACACCGAGAACGGGAAGGCTCGGCGAACAGTCCATTTGCAAAGTGCGGGCCGCTTGCGATCAGCGACTCGCACGAAACTGTCCAAAATTGGCAGCGGCCAGTCCTTTCAAGAATTCCGCCGACGCGCCTTGTGCGTCGATCCCAATCGTGTCAATCGAGATTCTTAAAACGGCGTTTTGCTGCGTGATTCGCTGGACGATCGTCGCCCGATCGATAATGGACCCCAGATTGGGATCGCCATCGGACAGCAACAGAACGGCCTCCAGATCGGGGTCGACTGTGAGCACATTGGCGAGCGTGTCATAAATATTCGTCTGGCCCGCGGCATTCAACGAGTACAAGAACCGTATGGCGCCGGATTTTTCTACCGGAGTCGCTTGGACCAATTTTCCTTTATACGCGTGTTCAGACTCGTTATAGGCAATGATCTCGAACCAGGCATCTTCCGGCAAGCCTCGAATCGCGCCGTCGAGCTGCTGTTGGGCGTCGTCGAGTCGCGTTACACCGTCAACCGATGACAGCATGCTCTTCGAGATGTCGATTACGAAAACGAGTCGTTTGGCATAAATCGGCGTGTTGAAAAAACGTGGAACATCATAATCCCAGGGAGTTGAATCCACCGCAGCATGGGCGAGAGTGCCAGCCGCTCGGGAGCCAGTCGCTGCGCTCGCCGACACCACACGAAAGCCTGTCTGATTTCCTTCCCACCAACGGCGCCAGTCTTCGCTTCGGCCGCCAAAGTTCTGTCCGGTCAGACGCGTCAGATGCTGGGCCACGACATATTTGAGTTGCCCATCCAGCGAAGCGACGGCAGAGACTAAGAAATTGACACTCGCGGCTTCGTCATATCTGGCTACGGCCGAGACGACGGCGTGCCGCAGTCCGTAATTGACCGGATAAAGTGGATGTTCTCGCAATTTCATCAAAGGGCCGAGCGCCGTGGCCGGACGTCGCGTTGCAAGAATGTCGATGGCCGCCAGAACAATCCGGGGGTCGGCGGCCGACAATAAGGAAACGACGTGCGCTGGCACATCATCATCATCATCGATCTGTCCGTACAGGCGAATTGCCCGCAGAAGACTGTCTGGTGCCTGCTTTCCGTTGTATGAGGCTTCAATTGCCTGCCAGAGCGCTGAGGCGACTCGACTTTCATCGCTGTGGAATCGTTCGATCTCGTCGAGCGCTTTCAGGCGAGCCTCCTCGCGTCTTCCGCGAAACGCCCGCAACAGCTTTTCCGGGTCGAATGGCCGCGTTTTTGCAACAATGCGAGCCGACTTGCCACCGCGTGGCTCATCCGCCGGGACACGGCAGGTGGTCCCCAACATCAGGAAAACAACAATCGCCAGGCCACCCAAATGATTGAGGGCCACTTCGAACGGTTGCCGGCATACCATTGTTGTTCTCCGTCGAGAAACAATTCACACGATCAGACGTTGCAAGTTGTCGTTCTTCCTCGGCTTCTCGTCCGACGTGAACCATCAGGGGAGATCATTCCACGCCAGCCGATGAATCTCCCGACAGCATGCCGACTGAGAGCAATATCCCCTCGTTCGTCTTTTGGCGATCCCGGAAAGTCCGTCAGACTTCTCGACACGAACTGATCCAGCGCGTCCAAAGCGGCAATTTAAACGGGTGTTCTCGAGGATTCACATGCCTGACACCGTACCAGGATGCAGGTGCCCCCCTATGTCACAGGCGAACGGGCCGAGGAGCATCGGGTTGGTAAAGGTAAATTATTTTTCGTTTTCGACGGGACTCTACTCCTCGTACTCGCGGTTGTCCGGGGTTACGAAAGACGCCAGCACGTGCCGTCGTTCGGTCTCGAAATCGAGCGGCACGTAGGAATTCAGAGAGAATTCGTGCTTCTGAGGACCGGGCATTTTA
>JAFEBR010000620.1 GCA_018242565.1 Planctomycetota bacterium
CTCACGAGATCAATGACAGAAACAGTCGATTGCCTCGATCCACCTAAATACGCGGCGATCCGACGACAGTCTTCAACTCGCAGTTCCTGCAGCACCGCGAGCGACCTGACGGCGAAACCTGTGTAATACAGGTCTGAGCCCCCTTCGCGCCCCGAGAATCCGCCATCCAGGTTTTGCCTGGACAAAATGAACTCGCGATGACGCGACCGATCCTCCGGAGACAAACCCGCGAGTCCCACTGCCAGGCGAGTCCCTAAACGCAACAAATACGGTTCGTCGGCCATACCAACGCGAATTCCACGCAGGTTTAAAAAGAAGCATCATTCACAGCCGTTTGACCGGCGCGCAACCGACATCATACACTTCGACCGAGGAAAATACCGGTCTCAATCCGTCGAAAACACGACGCCCCGCATTCAATTCTCCCGCGGACAATTTCACATGATCCCGGAACGCATCGGCCCCTATCAAATCCTGGAAAAAATTGGTTCCGGCGGCATGGGGAATGTCTATCTGGGAAAGGAATCTCAGACGGGCCAGGTGGCCGCCGTGAAAGTCCTGTCTGCCTCACTGGCTCGCGAAACCGGCTTCCGCGATCGCTTCCATCGCGAAATCGAAGCGATGAAAAAGCTCCAGAACGCGCACATCGTCACGCTGTATGGCAGTGGTTCCGAGGGCGAAAACTATTACTACTCGATGGAGTATGTGCCCGGCGAAACACTGATGTCGCTGTTGCGCCGGGAAAAACGCCTGCCCTGGCGCCGAGCCTGTGAAATCGCGATTGACGTCTGCCAGGCCTTGAAGGCCGCCCATGACGCCGGGATTATTCATCGGGATCTGAAACCTTCGAATTTGCTCGTCACACCCGAGGGTTTTGTGAAGCTGACCGACTTCGGTGTCGCGCAGGTCTTTGCCAGCGACCGTCTGACCGTGACCGGCGGCATCATTGGCACCGCCGAATACATGTCGCCCGAACAGGCCGAGGGCAAGCGTGCCGGGAAGCAGAGCGATCTGTACTCCCTCGGAGCGGTCATGTATGCGATGGTGACCGGCAGAACACCGTTTGTCGGAAACACCGCCGTCGAAGTGATTCAGAAACACAAATTCGGAGTTTTTGATCCACCGCGGCTATATGTCCCCGACTTGCCCCAGCGAGTCAACGACACGATCTGCCGGCTGCTGGAAAAGGATCCACAAAAACGATTTCCCGATGCGCTGGTCCTGCTTCGACACCTTGAACAGACTGTGCGACTGGAAGATTACGTCACAGCCGATGAGACACTGGTGCCCCCCGTTGGGGAAGACGCTGGCCTGGGTGAAACCCCCTCTTCGAAGCCGGGCCAGTCAAACGTTGCTGCGACGCCCTCGCCAGGTCCGGCCACGCTGATGCAATCACTGATGAAGGCGGAACTCTCGGAAGTGATGCAGGGCGGGATCCTGACTGCGTTTTTCAATAATACGTTCGTGTTGCTGGCCTTATTGGTGTTGCTGATTGCCGGGGGAATCTGGCTCGCGCGGAAGCCAAATGACTTGGAATCAGACGATTCCGCGATGGCGTCCAAGTCCGAGGCCATCCGCCTGATGCAACTCGCGCGACATTACCGCAAAGTGGGGGATCCTCGTAAATCGGAGCGGATACTCGCGGCCCTGAGTTCCGTACTCGAAGAAAACGACGAGTTTTCGGAACTGCAGACCGAGGTCCAAAAGTCGTTGGCCCGCGTGCGGCGGGATCTGCCCGCCGACAATCATGACCGGGACCAAATGCTCGAATTCGCGTTAAAACGGGCCGAACGCCTGGAAAACTCGGGAAACAAACTGAACGCGATTGAAATCTGGCGCAGTATTGTGGAACTCTACAAGGGGGACACTTCGGCAGCCAGGTATGTCGAACAGGCGGAACAGGCCTTGGGTGGCACAGCCCACGCCCATTAAGACAATATCCACTGCACGGCGGACGGACCATCGGTTGTCCGTAACTTCGTGGATTTTCGGCGGGAAATCAGTCAATAATCGATTCCCCGCGTCGAAATGAATCCAGGAGGGCAGGAGGCTGGCGAAACCAGCGGATCTGCCTGTATATTACGCACCGCCGAAAACTCGGTTTTTCCACCAGCGGAGACCTGAAATCATGTCGCAAGGATTAACACCGCCGCCTATCCCCAGTGATCCCCCGCCGGGTAAAGAGCGAGAATCCGAACAGAATCCTCGGATCTTCCTCGTTTCATATCCCAAGGTCATCTTCTTGTACCCCACCCTTCTGGCCGCGTTCCTGGCCGGTCTCTACACCCTGATTGCGAAGGTGGAAGGCAAAGACACGCACACCGTGTGCGCCATCTTCATGGCCGTCTTCGCCGTCAACCTCGTGGTGTTTGCGTTCGACTTTCCCCGCACCACATCGCTGACGCTGTTCTTTTTCATTACAGCCGTCGTCCTGGGTCTGCTGCTCACATTCCGTTTGAACGAACAATTACTGCCCTGGGTGAACGCCATTCTGTCGGCCTATACACCGCACGCGAATGCGACCTTCTTCTTTTCGATTGCGGGCGCATTGGCGGTGATTTTCGCCGCCGTGCTCTTGAATGTGCAATTCGATTACTGGGAAGTGACCCCCAACGAATTGCTGCACCACCACGGTTGGCTGTCGAAACTGGAGCGACTGCCATCGCAAAACCTGAAAATTGATGTCGAGATCAACGACGTCTTCGAATACCTGCTGCTGGGTGCGGGTCGGATGATTCTGCACCCCAATAATGAACCCCTGGCGATTGTGCTCGAAAATGTCATGAGGATCCGAAAAAAGGAGACGCAACTGACCCGCATGCTGGGTGCATTGCAAGTCCAGGTTCGCATGGCGCCACGCGGCGACACATCACTTGAAGGTTAAAGTCGGCCTGGGGAGTTTTTCCTCATGTTTAACGTATCACGTTTTCAAGTTCTTTCTTTTGGAGCAAGCACCGATGATGAAATCCCGTTATTCCATGGCCCTGTTGACCGTATTGCTGGCCAGCACCGCGCCGTTCGCCGCCAGCGCCGACGACAAGCCGGATGCGGATGGATGGATCTCCCTCTTTAATGGCAAAGACCTGACCGGCTGGAAGGCCAGCGATGACGGTAACTGGAAGGTCGTC
>JAFEBR010000621.1 GCA_018242565.1 Planctomycetota bacterium
AGATTCCTCAACATTGGCGACGAGGGAAATGATGACTTCTATTGTATGGTCGGAAATGACGTAAATACTGATGAGTTGTGGGCTTGGCTTCACGATTCATTTGCTACACCTTTATTTATTCGCTGCAACGACGAGGAATCGGTGCGTTACCGAGAGAAGTTGGGATTACCACTGGGGACGACACTTCGGGAATATCTTTCGGGCGAATGGGTGCTTGTGCGGCAAGCAGATCCGTTCACAGAGATGTCGGATGGGTCCAAAACGATTTGCCGCGCCAACCACCCGCTGCGCGGCATTCTCAATCCGATTCGTCTGCAGGAATGGAGAGACTACATAGCACGATTTTCGCAATTCGAATTCGACGAGTTTGTCAAAGCAACTGTTCTTGGTAAGAAGCGGCGATTGCATCTTTGGCCTGGCCGAGTGAAATGGAACCTCGGCGAAACGTGGGTGCATATTAATTACATGCACGGGTGCCTCACGGTTTCCCCAGACGCTGCTGGAAGCCTAACCAACGTACAGCTTAAGACATTGCGCGGATTTGCTCGCGATCTCAATGCAAAGTTGCTTTGATCAAAAACTCGCTTCACACGGCGTTTTATTTGAGTCACGCACCGGGAATCCTGACCACGTAATCACAATACAACCGGACAACGAGGGGCGGCTGCCGAACGAAACTGAGTCGTTACCTACAACATTGGATGCGGTGGAATGGTATCCCCGAGGTCGATCTGCGCCGGCTAAGTGAATCATGACGTACCCGTTCCCTCCGCCCGCGCCATGGATCGGCATTGGCGGGTATCTGCTGCTCGTTCTAATCGGAGTCGTCGCCCTGGCGGCTGCATTTGCGCCAGTGCGACCAATGCCCCAGCCTCAAATCGGTTCGGTTAGGCTTCCGTGGAAGTGGATGTTTGGATTAGCGGCCATTGGCGTCGCCGCGGCGGGCGTCACGTCAATTGAAATTCGAGAGAGTCTGGCGCGAATCATCGTTGTTGGAGATGCCATCGCATTTACGCTGGCCGTCATTCGGACTTGCCTGTATCCCTTCGGCCGGGAGTTGACTGTCGGCATCGGCTGCACCGGCCTTTTCCTCGCTTGTGCCCTCGCCTTCATCTTCATTTTTTTACCAGCGATCGAATTGGCGCGTGAATCGAGCAAACTTGTACCACAGTGCAAAACACGGCTGAAGGACCTAAGTATCGGCATGCACAATTACGCCCAGAGCCATGACGGAGCATTTCCCGATTCGGTCTGGGACGGTAGCGACGGGTTGCGCGAAAGCTGGCGCGTTAGACTGTCGCCGCTGCTTGACCGGTCAGAACTGAGCGTGTCGTATTTGCCTTCCTTTGCCTGGGATGCCGCGGAGAATTTGCGAGTCGCGCAATCGCGACTCGAACCTTTTACTTGTTCGGCGAATAGGCTTCCGCAGGATGATTCCGGTCGCTATTTCACCGCATATGCCGTGATAACTGGGCCGGCGACAGTCTTTCCCAACCAAAAAGCAATCCGAGTCGCCGAGATTACCGACGGTACCAGTCACACGATCTACATCGGCGAGTGTTCGGGCTTGAATATCGTCTGGACCGAACCGCGTGACATCGACGTTTCGAAGCAGAAGATGGGAATCAATCTTCCCGGCGATCGCCCCGGCTTTTCGTCATCGATCCTCTCGTCGTACCATCGCGAGGGTGCCTACGTCGCGCTTGCCGATGGCAGCGTGCGATTTCTGTCCGAAACGATCGACACCAACGTCCTTCAAGCGCTGACAACAGCCACTGGCGGCGAGAAAGTTCCAGACGAGGGTTGGTGACTGGGATTCAATTTGACAACCACCGGGGTTAAACTGATACACGTATACCCCCCTGCTTGGAGATGGGACGACGGCAACTTTGATTCTGCGGCTTACGCTGCTTTGCGGGACGTTTGCGATTTGTGGTTGTTGGGACTGGTCGCGACAGGGGCCAGCATCTGGTCCGCCGGCATCGGCGAATGGAGCCGTCGATCTGGCCACGCCACCGGATATCGCGCACGATGCAGAAACCGAGTCGACGGAAATCCGGCGGCTGATTGATGACCTCGCCTCGAAGAACAGCGAGCCCGTGCAGCGTGGCAGCAGTGGCGACCGCAGGCTGGCATTTCCGGGCGATTACGACAAGCACGCAGACGAAGTGGTCAAATCCGCCGGGGACAAGTTGATCAGTTACGGCACGGCCGCATTTCCAATGCTCATCGAACATTTCCAGGACGAGCGATTCAGCCACGTGATTGACACGCCCGCTGGAGAAATGACGGCGCCGGTAAGTCGCGCCTGTCGATCAATCATCGAATGCCAGTTGGAAGTCTACGAGAAAGCTGGGAGCGACGATACCTATCCCTGGATGCCACCCTATTTTGAGGATGTGGTGGAAAAGGACGGTGCCGCCCACG
>JAFEBR010000622.1 GCA_018242565.1 Planctomycetota bacterium
GAGTCAAAGCCGCGGCCAGTCCGCCGGCCGTCAAATTGTTCCCGAGTGCATCCTTGGTTTGCAGCTTCACCGTGATTCCGGTGCCCGATGCCACGCTGGCAGACGACAGGGTGACCACCGAATTCGCGAGGCTCGGCGCCGATGTGACCGAGATGGGGGCGGCCGGGGAAGTCAGGGTGACCCCGCCAATCTTTCCGACAATCGTCCCGGTCCCGGTGGCCTGTCCCGTGAATTTCGCGGTGTAGGTTCCGTTCTTGTTGTCGGTGACGGCACTGAGTGTTCCCAGTGTTCCCACACTGACGACATTGGCCAGACTCAATGCGACGGTCAGGCCTCCGGTTGTGAATTTGTTGCCCGCGGCGTCTGCCGCCTGCAGTGTGACCAGGCTCACCCCGGTCGAAGCGATCGCCGACGAACTCAGCGTCACGGCCGATTTGGCCAGGCTTAAGGCGCCAATCGTTACGGAAATGGAGGGGGACGTCGACGTGACGGCCTGACCACCGATGGTGGCGGTGATCGAATTACTCCCCACCAGGGTCCCGGTCAGCGTGCTGGTGTACGTGCCGTTCTTGTTATCGATGGTCGGGCTGAATGTTCCCTGGCCACCAGAGACTTTCGCCAATCCGAATCCGACAGATAAACCGCCGGTCGTGATCTTGTTTCCGAAAGCATCGAGTGCCTGCAGGGTCACGGTGACCGAACTGCCGGAGACGACACTCGGGGCGGAAATCGTCAGACTTGATTTTGAGAGGCTGGCCTGCCCGGCGACCACCGTCACACTGGGCGCAGGAGAAGAAACCGCCGCACCGCCAACCGTGGCGGTTATTGTGTTGGCGCCCGTGGTCGAACCGGTGAAGGTGGCCGTGTAAGTTCCGTCGTGGTTGTCTGTGACTTGTCCAAATGTCCCTTTACCGCCATTGGCGCTGCCCAGGGCAAACGCGACTTTCAATCCCGCGGCGAGCAGATTGTTGCCGCTGTTGTCTTTTGTCGTCAGCGTCACGGTGATGTCGCTGCCCGCCAAGTCTGTCGGCGACGAAAGCGTCAGAACCGATTTGGACAGACTGGGGAAGGCCGCTACCGTAATCGCTGCCGGTGTCGTCGTGACGGGTTGGCCGCTGATTTTCGCCGTGACCAGGTTAGTCCCCGCGACCACGCCCTTGAATGTCGTGGTGTATGTCCCGTTCTTATTGTCGGTCACCGCGCCAAATGTTCCCAACCCCCCGGCGGCATTGGCGAGCGAAAAACTGACGTTGAGTCCACCGGTCTTCAACAGGTTGCCCTGGGCATCTGCAGCCTGCAGGGTCACGACATCGGTGCCAGTGACGGCGACGTTGGGGGAACTGAGCGTGACCACAGATTTGGCGTTGCTGACCGCACCTGGAACCACGTTAAAGCTGGTCTTCGAAGTCTGTACGCTGTTGCCGCCGATATCACCAATCGTTAAAGCGACCGTGTGCAAACCCGCGGGAACGTAAGTGACCGTGTCAGCCAGCACTTTCCAGCCGGTGCCCGAGCCGACATATGAGGCGTCTGCCACAATGGTCAAGTTGGGAGCCTGCCCCATCAGGGTTCCATCCCAGTTGATGGCACTGACAACGAACGAACTGGCCTGTTCATAAGGATTGGCGTCAGTAAACGTCATCAGGACGATATTGGAATTGGCGATCCCCGAGACGGCGCTGATGGTGCTGCTGGGAGTTGTGTCGGTCAATGCCGCGTCAGCCAGATCAAAACTGGTCTGGGCTGTGCCCGCCTGGCTGCCGTCTTCATCGGTCACTTGCAGAGTCACCGTGTGCGACCCCGAGGCGACATACGTGACCGAGTCGGCGAGAACCAGCCAACCCGTGCCAGCTCCAGCGTATACGGGGTCCGCCACAATCGTGACCTGGGGGGTGGCCCCGGCCAGTGTGCCGCCCCAGTTCAGGCTGGTCGCCGTGTAGTCGCTGACCAGTGCGTACGGATTCGCATCGGTGAACTTCATCAACACGACATTGGTATTGGCGAAGCCCTCGGTTCCGCTGTAGGCCACTTGGGGCGTCGTGTCCGTGAGCGGTGCATCGGCAATGCTGAACGTGAGTTTGTTGCTGCTGCTGATTTCACGACCATCGCTGTGGTGGATGGTCATCGATACCTTGTAGTTCCCGGCATCGAGGAAGGTTACCGAATTGGCCACCACCTTCCAGCCGGTGCCCACGCCGACATAGTTGGTATCGGCCACGATGGTCACCGTCGGTGACGCCCCGGCGAGCGGACCTCCCCAGTTCAGAGTCTTCACCGAAAAATCACCCGCCGTATCGAACGGATTCGCATCAGAAAACGTCATCAGGACGACACTCGAGAGTGCCGCGCCTTCGGTGCCGTTGATGACTTTGGTCGGTGTCGTGTCAGTCAGCGGGGCGTCCGTGATGCTGAACGTGGTCTGGCTCGAAGAGACTTCCTGTCCGTCAACATCGTGAACCGTCAGAGTCACGGGATAAGTGCCGTTGTTTTTATAGGTGACGGCGTTCGCCACGATTTTCCAGCCCGAACCGCTGCCCGAGTACGAAGCATCTGCAACGATGCTGAGCACGGGGGTGTTTCCCGAGAGTGTTCCGCCCCACGAGATCGAGCTGACACTGAAATCGGTAACGGGGGCGTAGGGATTCGCGTCCACGAACTTCATGATGACGACGTTATTCGTGGACAGACCGCGATATCCGGAGATCGTCTGCAGCGGAGTGTTGTCGGTCAAAGGGGCGTCGGCCACGCTGACGGACGTGCTGCTGGTGGACACGGTGCTGCCATCCACGTCATCCACGGTGACCATCAACTGGTGCATTCCGGTCTCGGCAAACGTGACCGAATTGACCACCACTTTCCAGCCGGAACCCGATCCGGAATACGAGGGGTCGGCCACAATGCTGACACTCGGCGTACCGCCAGCCAGCGTGCCGCCCCACCAGATGCTGTCGATGCTGAAATCGGTGGCGAGGGCATATGGATTCAGATCGGTGAATGTCATGATGACGGGGCCGGAAACGACCAGCCCTTCGGTCACATGAATCGTGGCAACCGGAGTCGTATCGATCAAAGTCGCATCGGCAATGTTGAAACTGGTGTGATTGGTACTGGCCTCACTGCCATAAGCATCATGGACCGTTAACTGGACGAGGTAGACGCCCTTTTGCTTGTAAGCGACGCTGTCAGCGATCACCTTCCACCCAGAACCCGCACCGGAATAAGACGGGTCGGCCACGACGGAGATTTTCGGCGTGGTTCCGGCGAGTTCGCCACCCCAGGTCAAGTTGATAACACTGAAGTCATTCGCGGAGGCGGCAGGGTTGCCGTCGGTAAAAGTCATCAACACCACGTTGATGTTCGGGACCCCCTCCTGTCCGCTGACAAACTGGGGCGGCGTCGTATCCGTTAACGGGGCGTCAGTGACTGTAAAGCTGGTGTTCGACGTTGTTACGGTCGTGCCGATGTGATCCTGCACTGCCAGATTGACCTGGTAGTTGCCCGGCTTGGTATAGGTCGCGTGTCCGACCACTTGCCAGGTCGAGACGCCGGCCGACTGTGAAACGAACTGGACCTGAGCGGACGCCTTGGTGACGGCTCCGCCCCAGTTGATGTTCGTAATTGTGAAATCTCCCGCCTTGGCAGCGACTTCGGAGTCGTTGAACGTCATCAGGACGACGTTGCCCGTGTCGGAGCCTTCCACCGAGTTATGCGAACTGACCGGCGTGGTGTCGGTCAGGTTGGTGTTGTATTCAAAGGCGCCGATGTCGACGGTGCCGGAAATGATGCGGTTGAACCCGGAACCACGCTGATCAAAAGTCAGCGCATTCGTGTTGTTGTCGCTGTTCGTCGGATCTTTCGCCAGGCTGTTCGAGCCCCCGTTGAAAGCGGGACTGCCGGGCAACAGCGGAATCGTCATCGTGGGGCCGCCGAAGCTCCCCAGCGTTCCGAGTTTTGGATCAATCGGGTTGGCTTTCGTGCCGATCAGGTTGCCATTTGCGTCGGGGTGGCCCAGCGGGGCCGGTTGAAAGGGATAGGCAAACCGCGGCGTGTTCGAGTTAACGCCGATGATCGAGTTGAACGCTTTGGCGGTCGCGTTGTTGATAAAGTTGTTGAATTTCACATCGATGCCATACCCGCTGGAGGCCGAGTTTCCAGCCACGATACTGTTGGTGATCGTGATCGACCCCTTCGAGACGTCGATGCCCCCTCCTTCTGAGCGGGCGCCGCCATTGACTCGATTCCCGGTGATGGTCGTGTTGACGATGTTGACGTTGCCCGAGGTTGCGTTAATGGCCCCGCCATACGTGTTGTAACCGGCCGTGGAGTTGTTGTAGAAGGTGCTGTTCCAAACGGTGACCGTACCAGTGCTGGTCAACGTGTAGATCGCACCCCCGTGTGAATAATCACCAGCGGTTGAATTTCCGGTGAGCGTGCTGTTCGAGATGGTGACAGCACTCGAAAACACGGCGATGGCGCCACCGGAGGTGTAGTTCCCTGTGGTGGAGTTGTTCGAGATCGTGCTGTTGGTGACGACGACCGGCCCCTTGGCGTAAATGGCTCCGCCGTAGGCATGCGAACCCGTTGTCCTGTTGCCGGTCACGACGCAGTTCTGCAAGGTCAACGTGCCTGCAGTCTGGGAGAAAATACCGGCTCCCGCACCACTGCCGTAATTACTTGTCGTCGCTCCGTTTTGAATCGTCAGATTACTGAATTCGACGTTCCCTGATCCTAAGGCCACGGAAAAGATGCGCTGATTGTGTCCGGCATCGATGATGGTGCTGCTGGCACCCAAACCCATGATCTTCACGGACGAGGTGATGGCGAGCTGGTCGAGGCTCTGGTCCAGGGCAATCGTACCGGTCAGCCCGGATTGAAAGACAATGACATTCTGAACTCCGACTTCGCCGGCCACCGATCCGTCCACACTTTTGGCGGTGTTGGCGGCCTGAATGGCTTCGCGAAGCGAGACACCGTCTCCGATGTTGACTGCGTCTGCCAGCGTCGTGACCGTAATCGTCGACAGCATCTCGCGGCTTTCGAGGATTTCCGCAGCACTGGCGAGTGGCCGTAGGGAAAACCGAACTTGCCGGCGGAGGGACGTTCGCGGGCGAGATCGCGAGAAATTCGCGAAGAGATTTCGGCACCACAACTGCCAGAGCGTGCGACTCAACATGAAGAAACTCCCGAGTGTAAACGCGTCTCGAATTCAGAGATTTGAGTTGGACCAGGACAATGAAACGACTGCTGCGCCGTGGAACGGCGCGCTCCCCGACCGCAATTGTCAAATTGGGAAGAGATCGGGCGGGAACTCGCGTGCCCTGAAGTTCCGCAAGCCACAATCAAAAGGAGGGCAATCTCACTGCTCTAACAGGGTACGTCAATCTGTTGGTGAAAACAAGGAGTACGTTGGCAATTGCTGTGACTTTGTGAAGCGTTTTTGGCACGGCAAAATCGGTTTCTGATGATCGGGGTAATTTGTTTGCCGGGCCTTGGAGCCGCAGCCGGATCGGCAGTGCGAACGTGTCATAAGTGACCAACCTGCTTCGGCTTGCAAAAATACGACAATCTTGGAAATTGAAGCCTCGCAGGCCAGGTTCATCAGGTTGCGCCGGATCTTGCCTCCCGGCTGTAGCACGGCGACTGGGGCGACGATTGCAACCGGTCAATCCATCGGAGATTCAGCTCCAGAAAGCTGGTTTTGAACGCTCGATTTTTAGTCATCAACACCGACCGAGTGACGATTGCCGGACCGCGATTCAAAACCTGTTTCTCTCACTCACACAAGTGTCCAGAATACTTGTGCGTTGGGGGCTGACCAGTCGGGAACTTCTGGATGGCAACCCGAACCAACCCTGGGAACCGGTGCGGGCTCCCGTTCGTTCAAGGGAGTTGTCCACGGGCCAACCTTTTTTCTGGTCCGTCAAATCTCTGTTCCGTCTGATTCGATCATTCGCTGACGTTGTCCGTTCAATCGCGTGCGGGCACGTCACTGACGGGAATCGTGGGGCGGCGTTGCGCGGGGGGGGCTCCGCGATTGAGAGCGGACTCAGGTCAGCCCCCGGGAGTTTCCAAAAATGAAGCCACAGGCGTTCATTGAGGGACGA
>JAFEBR010000623.1 GCA_018242565.1 Planctomycetota bacterium
ATCTGCGTTAATCTGTGTGTATTTGTGGATGAACTTCTTGGTCTGGATCAGACGAAAAAGGGGTGGACCAGGTTGTTTCTGTCCACCGGGGGATGCATCTGGAAATACGAAAAGCGGCAGCGGGGCGGCCGCACTCCAAGTGGGGTGGACCGGGTTGTTTCTGTTCACCGGGGGATGAATCCGGAAATACGAAAGGCGGCAGCGGGGCGGCCGCACTCCAAAAAGGGAGTCACGGTTTGGGTTTCCAGCGGGAGACCTGCGGTCGGGCGTGCGGCGAGGTCGGGAGACCTGCGCCGAACGAGTGACCTGCGCCGAACATGAGAATACGGGAACACGAGAACGCGATGGATCAATCGGACAGGAGGAAATCGGCGACGACCAGGCGGTGATCGGAGTGGCGGGTTTTGACGGCTTCGGCGCGGACGGCGGTCAGTCGGGCGTCGGTCCAGAGTTGATCGACGCGGAACAAGGGCCAGTCGTTGGTCCCCGTCGCTCCCCACCCCACACCGGCCTGAGTGAACGCATCCCGCAAACCAGAACGCAGTTCATCGAGCGCGCGGTCCAGGGGAGGCGTATTGAAATCGCCCCCAATCACCAGACCACCCGCACGGACTTTACGCACCGTGGTCAACAACTCTTCAATCTTCTGGCGATGCTGCTCGCGACGGTCGCGATGCTCGTTCCAGAACTCCGCACGCCAGCCATCCAGACGCGAAACGGGTGGCTCCAGGCGCAGACAGACACAGGTCAGCGACCGGTCATCATCCAGCAGAACTTCGGCACCGAGAAACTGCCGCTGGGGATCGACGGCAATCTGCGACAGCGTGCCCCGGGCGATGATCGCCAAATCGCCAGCGATCAGCACGCGGCCCGAATCACCAAACAACTCCTGGCTGATGCGTTTGATCGCCTCGGGTGCGGGCGCTTCCTGCAGCAACACGATCTCAGGATCCCACGGTTTCAAATCGTCAACACAGTGGGCCTGACCATCGCAGTTCCAGGTCACCACCCGCACGAGACGCGCGTTCTCGGCCAGAACGGGTTCGCGCGCGGACCACTGGCGGCCCAGGGCGGCCAGATCTTCGCACCAACCCCAGGCGAAGACGGTCCAAAACAACGACAGCCCCCAGGCCATGCGGCGATTACCGGCCCAGCAGGCGGCCCCGACTCCCAGCAGACCAAATATCAGCCAGGCACAGGCCGGGACGAGCGTGATGGCGGTCAACGCATCGGGCCGCGCGATGCACCCCACGACCGCCCCCACGGCGGTGGTACAGGCGGTGATCGCAGCCAACCGGATACGGGCTCGCGCGGGGAGCGGCGGCGGACCGGCACTGGTCTCGGTGTTCACGGCCGATGGCGCAGGTCGGTCTCGATCAGGCGGGGAGTTACCCATACAGAATCCAGCGTCATCCTCGCCTGATGAAAATGGCCAACGGCCGCAGTAACCGAAGCCCAGGGTCCGTACCACCATACCCCAGCCAGACGGCCACCGCCAACCCCCCCGTCGTAATGGCCTGCACGCGAGGCCGTCACGCTCACGCAGGCGGACTCCATCGCCAGACTTTGTCATTACGGACCGCCGGGGGCGCTCGCAATTCGTAAACGTGTTGGCGAATTTCGGGGCCAACCAGAGATCGCAGGTGGCGTTGCAGGCACATTGCCCGCCTTGCTAGACTGCCGGCCGATCTAACTCGCAAAATCAGGAGACCCCCGTGCTCGCCGGCTATTTTCCCGCCAAACATCGCATCGAACTGGTTGACGCCCCGGAACCCGTATTGGAGAAATCGGCTCCGGAGCCTGGACAACCGGGGGACATCATTTTCGAACCGGAAATCTCCTGTCTGTGCGGGTCGGACCTGCCCTATTTCAACGCCGAGCATCCGGAATTCACGAACCGCCAGTTGGGCCATTCGCTCCATGAAATGACGGGCACGGTGATCGCCACCAACGGGAAGAAATTTCGCCCGGGCGACAAAGTGCTGGCCGTTCCCGTGAATCAGATGGGGTTGTTCGAGCGGTACATCGTCAGTGAAGCGCGCGCGATTCCGGTTGACCCGCGTCTCCCTAAGAATCGGGCGTTTCTGGCACAACCGCTGGGAACCGTGATCTACGCCCTGAAGAAGCTGCCGCAGATTCTGGATAAAGATGTGGTGATCATTGGCCAGGGCCCCATCGGGCAGATGTACGCCGCCTGTTTGCGGATGCTGGGTGCCCGGGAAATTATCGCCGTCGAACCGATTGAATCGCGTCTGGCGTTGTCACCCAAGATGGGAGCCACGGCGACCATCAACCCGGCGAAGACCGACGTCGTGGCGGAAGTCAGCCGGATTACTGGCGGGGCGATGGCCGACATCGTGGTCGAGGCGGTGGGCCATGCCGATCACGCGTTCAACCTGGCACAAAGCCTGGTCAAGCACTCGGGCCGTCTGCTGTTCTTCGGAGTGCCTCCAGAAACGGTCGATGGCATCTCGTGGCGTGACCTGTTTGTGCGAAACGTCACGATTCATACCAGCGTGAACCCCGACTTCAATCGCGATTTTCCGCTGGCGATGCGCTGGCTGGCCGAAGGCCGGCTGGACCTGGGTCCGCTGGTCACGCACACCTATCAACTCCCGGAGATTCAGACGGCATTTGAGACCTTCCGGGACCGCGTGGACGGGGCCCAGAAGGTGGTCATTGAGTTTCCGGCCTCGAAAAAGTAACCAGCCGAGGCTGAGTCGCCCGCGACCGGCCTGGCATGACGACGTGACGAGGCACACTGAACTGAGTACCAACAAAAAAACGCGACAGCCTGTGGCTGTCGCGTTTTTTTTTGTTGGTTCGCCGGCGTGTCGCCCGGCAACACGCCGGGCGCAGGCAGCGACATGTCCGTTTAGAACGCGCCTTTGGCTTTCACCCCCTGGGTCGAATTCTGCAGCAGATTGCGGTAGTTGGCACGATTGTCATTGTTGAAGTAGCCATTCTGCAGTTGCAGGTTTTTCAGCAAATCGCCTTTGCCCTGTGACGGTTCGTTGCCGGCTGCGGGCTTCCCTTCCGCGGCCGCGGCCGGTGCTTTGGGTTGCACGTTCCCCAGCGGCAGTTTGCCCCGGAAGAAGGCGTAGCGATTGGCATCGGTGCGGGCGATGACCGTGCTCGTTCCCAGAATGCCATCGGCCACGAAAATGCCCCGCAGGTCACTCTGTCCCGAGATGAATTGATCATTCGAACTGCCGATCACTTTGACATGCACATTGTGCACGTATTTCTCGGCTAACACATCCTTGACCGTGACACGCACCCGGCCGCTCGCCGCGTCTTCCTGAACTTCCAATGCGAGAGGCGAAACGAGCACCAGTCCGCTGGCATAGAGATTGTCTCCCTGACAGACGACGAGGTAAGCGCCTTCATCCTTGAGGGGCAGTTCGAGTTCGTGCTCGCGATCGCGGTAGTCTTTGCCATCCCCCAGATTCACGGCCGAATCGTGATACGGACGAATTCCGGCGAGATTGATGCCGGTGATCCGAGCGAGGTTCCGCTGCAGCAGGCCGAACTTCAACAGGTCAATACGGTACACCTTGATGTTGGCGTTCGGCACGTTGCGAAACTTGAGCGCGACTTTCGCAGCGGCCCCCGGTTTGACCGTGGTGACTTCGGGGAGAGCGAGCGCCTTGTGGGTGAAGAACTCAATGGCCTCGTTCGCGTCGGCGAAGCGATCTTTGACGCGTCCGTATTCGGCGATCGCTTCCGCCGGTTTCCCGAGGCTGTGATACACCTGACCGAGAATGTAGATCGCCTGGAACTGGTTGGCGGCCGCGATTTCGATACCGGTGTTGGGATCTTTCCGTTTGAATTCAGCCACCTTGCGGCACATGTCGAGCGCGGCATCGGAATTCCCGATCGAAAACTGACTGAAGCCGATGACGTACCAGAAACTGTCGAGCAATTGACTCTGGGGATACCGCTGGGCGAAGGTCGTGCAGCGTTTGATCGCCGTATCGTACTGTTCGAGATCAAGCAGCGCGTTGGCCAGGGCAAAGCTGGCCTGATCGGCGGCCGGGTCGGTCGCCCAGGTCGACAGGAAGTGATCCAGAATGCGAATACTGGCGGCAATCAAATCGACTCGGGTGACTTTCGCTTCGCGGAGTTTCGGGTGGCTGCTCGCTTCCGGCGCTTTGCCGTAGATTTCCTGTGATAAGGCATACGTCGCGGTGGCGATGTACGACTCGGCCGGGTACTCACCCAACAACCGCTCCATCACCTGGACCGAACGCAAGAACTCGCCCCGCTGATCAAGAAAGCCGGCGATCTGACTTTCGCGGAGGAAGTTCCCCTCGGCGGTCGCCCGATACACCAGGTAACTGCGTTCATACTCACCCAGTTCGGCGTACGCCTGGGCCACCTTCAGAATGTCTTCGAATGAGACTTCGGCGTCGGGGTACTTCTCTTTGATGATCTCGAAGAACTGCACGATCTCGGCGTGATTGTCGGCCGCGACCGCCGAATTGAAGAGCAACTGGACGACCTCGCGATAGATGTTGTCCTGCAGTTGATAGTCTTTGAACAGGCTGCGGAGGTGGGTGGCGGCGGCGTTCCAGTCGCCTCGGGCGGCCAGCCGTTTTCCGTACTCGTACAACTCCTGCGGCGTCTGTTTGTACGCATCCTGCGACTTCTGGCCCCGGGCCAGCACTTCCAGCGGCAGATCCTTGGCGACGGCGATCCGTTCGGGCTGGTAGAAGCTCCGCAAGATCGACGGCACGTTTTTGAATTGCCCCGGCAGATATCCCACCACCGAGAACTGAATGCTTCCCAGATGGGCGCGATCGCCGAGGTAGAAGGTGATGGCGCCCGGCGTCAGTTCGTAGCGGTCGAAAGTTCCCGTAATCGTTTCCGGAAGCACGGAGGTGCCGGCGGGGATGGGCTCGGTGTAAATCAGGTAATCGAGTTGTTCATCTTTGGCCCCGGTGACCCGGTCGCGCCACAGATGAATCGACACTTCACCTCGTTCCCCGAGGGGCAACTGCGTCAGCGGGTTACGGAAGGCCTGGTAATTGCCCGTCAGTACGCCGAACCCGCGGGGAATCGTTTCGCCATCCAGCAGGCGTGCCGCAGGTTCGTAGAATCGCTGGAAATGCCAGTCTTTCGTGGTGCCCTGCAGCTTGTCGGCCGGTACGAATCCGGCCAGTGAGGCGCTGTAACTGAAGGTGCCCCGCCCCTCAAGATCGAGATTGATCCGCTGCGGCTGACCGGCCAGCAGGAATTTGGCGGGAATCTGGACGACGCGCGTGGGGGCCGTCGCCGGGTCAATGGTGAGTTTCTCGACCTGGCGATCATTCGCAAAGATCGTGAGGGTGTACTTTTCGTTGACCAGTTTGGCGCGGCCATACCAGTCGGCGGTGGCGGCAATCGCCGGCCCATTGGCCTTTTCGGGACTCCAGCGGGTCCCCTGGCGGGCCTTCATCAACCATTCGGCGAGTTCGCCATTCAACGCGCCGGCGGGTTCTACGGCATTGAGGGCCAGCAGGTACAGGCTGCGTAGTTCGACGCCCGATTGCATCCAGGGGACACACCCCTTCAAGGCTTCGTCGGCAGCGGCGGGCAGTTTGGGTTTTGTAGAAATTTTCTGGCGGGCGATCGCCAGCAGGTCTTTCGCGAAGTCCTGGCGATCGAGTTTGATGAAGACGAGGGCCAGATGCACCAACCCCGCCGGACTCAGCGCATTCCGGTTGCGATGCAGGCGATTCGCCTGCGCGAAGTCGGCACTTCCGGCTTCGGCCAAGCCATGCAGAATGATGACCTTGCCTTCGTTATCTGATTCCGCGGCCGAGGTAAACAACGTGTTCAGATTCTGTACGGCTTTATCGAGAATCGCCGATGGGACAGCGAAACCGGCACTCCGGGCCGCAGCCAGAGCCCAGACGGCCCGACTCGAAATGTACCGATCCGAGCGTTCACCGGCCGGTTGGCCGGCCCAGCCCCAACCCCCATCGTCGCGTTGGCTGGAAACCAATTGCGACACCGCCGCGGCGATTTTTCCGGCCAGGGCCTGGGCTTCAGGGGTGCCCGCCGTACGACTGGCACCGATCATTTTCAGCAGGGCCACACCGCCAATCGTATCGGAAATGGCGCGTTCCAATTCGCTGCCCAACTGCAGGGAATGCAACGCCGCGCGTTCCGAGAGGCTGCTCGTGCTGCCGATGACGGCATCCAGCAGCGTGCGATTCACGCTGGGACCGATCAGCAGTTCCAGTTGCAGGTTTTCGACGGCGAGGCCCGCCGGGTGCTGGATCGTCAGCGACGTGTTTTGTCCGGAGGTGCCACTGGCTGTGGCATACACCGGGGCGCCGTACGCCAGAACGGGGATGACCTGTGTCGAAGTATCCCGGGTGTCACCGCTCGCCACCGACAGCTCAAACTGAGCCGCTTCACCCGCGGTGATTTCGACGGGGAAACTCAGCTCTTCGATGCCGATCTTTTTTACAGCGATCTGCTTCTGGAGTTCGGTCGTTTTGTCACCAATCGTGGTCTTGAACCGGACCGAGATCGTTCCCTGTTCCATAGCCGCGTTGTGAATTTCCACGAGGACCTGGGCCCGGTCGCCCGCGGTGAACGCGGTGGGCAATTTCATTTCGCCGAACAGGTCTTTCCGGGTGACCATTTCGGCTTCACCGGTCCCGGCCAGAGTTTCGCGGTTGACGCCGCGCGACAGCAGTTTCCAGGCGGTGGATCGATCGGGGACCCGAATGGCCAGAGTGGCCCGTCCGTCGGCATCGGTCACGACCCGGGGATTCCAATAGGCCGTTTCGACCGCCGACAGGGCCGGAACGATTTCCAATCCCTCACGGGCAATCTGCTGCAATCGCACCACGGGCAACCCATTGACGACCTGAAACTCGCCCCAGGCATTGAGAGCCAGCACGGTCCCCGCCGACTGACGCGAGAGCGACGCGAGCCCCGACTGGAAATTCGCATCGTGCCGATTGAGCTGAAAGGTCTGGCCTGCGTAATTCGCGGCACTGTTGAGATTCAGGTCCTTTGCCCAGGGCATGTTCGCCGTGAGAAAATTCCGTCCCCAATCGCCACGGGCATAGAGATCCGCCTCTCCGTCTGCGCTGGAATCGTCCCACGTCTGCAGAATCTGCAAAGAAAGCGATTCAGCTTCGTCGGACACGGCGTTTTCCGCTTTGAAGTCGGCCGCAGCGGTCCCGTTCGGGGCGGGCAGCGCGAACCGCCGGCGGTTTTTTGTGCGGCCGAGGGCACGTGAGTTCTTATAGAACTTTTTGCCGGCAGTAGTCCCTCCGAACATCACCCCATTGCCGGGAAGGTCTTCGAAAAATGGGGTATTGGCGACTACCCCGGAACTGGTATCGACTTCCGCCGCGTCGGCCACGAGGTCGTCATCACCCCCGTGCAGGACGATGGCATCGTTCATGCTCGACAATTCTCGCCCCTCAGGGGCCGCAGAGTTGGCTGCGATCGCGGCCCATTGTCTCTTGCCCGACACGGCCCCACGCAGGTTTCGGGCGGGCCGTTCTTCGGCCAGTTGCGGCGTCCCCAGTCGTGCCGCGGCTTCGAGTTCCAGAATTTTCTTGCGTTCCTCCTCAGCCAGCAGGAACAAGTTGATCGGACGGGTCGGCGGAGCATAACGGAACACACAACTCGTCGTGGCCCGCACCGACACCTGTCGCAAGCCTCCATTGAAAAATGCGTCAATCGCCGACGACTGGTCTGGAAACGCGGCCAGCAGATTCTTCTGAATCAGGGCCACAGAGATTTCCGCACTGACGGGTTTGCCATTGGCATCGGTCACCTGGACCGACACGTTGGCGATTTCGCCGGGCTTGAGCGCCGTCTTTTCGGGCTTCAAGGCAATGATCAGTTCACGAGCCACCCGAAATTCGCTGCGGGTTTCGTGGAAGCGATCGGGTTCCATGACTGACACGGCCAGGTCGAAATTCGGGGCAAGTTTTTCATCGATCGGCAATTCCAGCGCATTGGCGCCGGTCTGCAGTTTCACCAGGCGATACGCCAGGACTTCAGCTCCCTCAAAGGTCACCAGCGCCAAAGCCGGAGCATTCCGCCAGTGCAATTGAATCCGCCCGGTTTCGCCGACTTTGAAATGATGCTTGTCGGCGAGAATCCGCAACCGCACGCGGTCATCATCACCCGACACGACGATGGTCGTCGTGCCACTGACGGGATTCCCGAACCGATCGGTTCCGGTGGCACGCAGCAGATAGCGCCCCGGCTGTTCGATCCGCACGGTCTGGCGATACTGACCGGCCGCCGCATCCGATCGGCCCGACAGAGTCTGTACCAGTCGTTCTCCGGCCGGCAGGCCGCGTCGCGGCGGCAGCGATTCCAGCACTTCCAGCTTGAGCGGCGTTTCGACCGTCTTGCCCGCGGGATCACGCACGAGGGCCGTGACATCAAACGTTTCGCCGCTGATGTAGACCGAACGCAGGGTGGTGAGGCCGATTTCAAAGCCGCGAGTCGCCACGTAGGCGGTCTCACCCGCCGTCAGGTTGCGTTCGGGGAAATGGGCCATCAAGGCCACCGCCTGCGATTCACTGAACCGCTGCGTCTCGAGATCGAAAGCGACTTCCCCCCGTTCATCGGTTTCCGCGGTATACAGGCGGTCGTCGCCCAGACGGTATTGAATGGTGCGTCCCGCCAGGGGAGTGCCATAGTAGTATTTCAGAGTGATCTTGCCGGTGAGATGTTCACCGCGATGCACGACTTTTTCTTTCAAGTCGACGGAGAACTGAATCGGCTCCAACTGGTATTCGCGAACCAGAAAACTGGTTTCATACGCCTGGTCACGACCGGGTTGGTGCAGATGGACACGACAAACTCCTTGCGGGGCCGTTCCGGGCAACACGAAATGGGCCGCCACGGTGCCGAATTCGCCTAACTCAATGGCCGACGTGTGCACCACTCGGCCGCGGGCGTCGTACACATCCAACTGGTACTTTTCCCCCGCCTTGAACACATAGCGATCATTGGCCACCCACCGGACGATCCCTTTCAGGTTGACCAGTTGGCCGGCGCGATACGCAGGCCGGTCGGTGTACAGGTAGCCCTTGGGCGAGAGTCCCACGGCGAACTGCAAGCCATTCAGATTGATCTGGCTCGATGCGGAGTGTCCTTCCAGAGCGGCAAAGACCCGCAGATCGGTGGCCGCTTTCAGTTCGGAGTATTTTCTCTGCAGGATCCCGTCGGGACCGGTCACGGCTTCCGCGAAGACCTGGTTGCCATCGCTGATCAGCAGGTTGACCCCCGCGGCGGCCTGGTTGGTGAGCAGATTTTGCGCGAAGACGAAGAGTTCATTGCGAGAGGACTTCACGATGATGTCGATGTCGCTGACGACAATCATCGTGGTGGCTTCGAGCGTGTCGCTGGCGACGGTCACAGCGGTCACGCCAGGGCCCTCGACCGGGATTTCCACCGACTGGTCAAGCTGCCGGTACTTCTCGAATTGCTGCACCTTGTGATCCCAGGTCTTATCGGGATCGATCAACGCGATATCGAGTGCCTCCACACCGGTGGCCAGGTGCATCTTGCGGAAATAGTCGGTCAGATCGACGCGGTACATCTTGACGGACACGGTTTCGAGGTTGCGTGTCGTCAGGCGGATGCGTGGTTTCTCATTGCTGCGGAATTTGCGTTCGGTGACGACTTCCAGTTGCTTGGCCGTCAACGCGGCAATGCGCTGCTGGGCCGCAGCCTGCTGGGGGCCCTGGACCTTCTGATAGGCTTCCAAGGCCTCGGGCAACTTACCCAGTCGCAGTTCCAGTGTCGTGCCGATGTTCAACGCCCCCTGCGAGGCTTCCGCCGAGGCCGGGTACTTGCTGACCAGCCGCTGCCAGTCGGTGATCGCCGCTTCAAACAGCTTGCGCGCGGCCTCTGAGTTTTTCGTGGCGTCAGCCGCCTTGGCGGGGGCCTTGTCGTTCACAGCGGCCTGAGCAGCGGGCCCATTGTCGACAGGAGTGACGGCGGCCGCGGTTTTCGATCCGGCTTCCTGCAGTTTGACCGCCTCGTCGAATTCCATTTGTCCGAACAACAACCAGATGCTGGGGGCACGGCCATCGAGCGGGTATTTATTGAGGAATGTTTCCCACAGTTTTCGGGCCCCGGCGAAGTTCTCGCGGGTGCGTTCTTCCTGGGCCATGGCGAATTCCGTATCGACGATCACCTGCTGCACGGCGCTCCAACCCGGATCGGTGGGGAACTTGTCCAGAAAGGCATGCCAGGCCTCGATCGCCTCGGTGTATTTTTTCTGCGCGGCGTACGACTGCCCCAGCAAGTTCCAGGCGGCGGGAACGTGTCGCGACCGGGCATAATCCGGGTTGGCGATGAGTTTTTTCAGCGTGCTGACCGCCTGATCCATCCGCGCGTGATGTGCATAACTCTGAGCGATTTCAAATTCGGCCTGAGCGGCCAACTCGTGCTTGGGGAAAGACTTGAGGAATTTCTCCATGGCTGCGACCCCCAGTTCGAGATCCCCCACGGTCGCGGGGGTCGGGATGCCATACGTGTGCGCCAGTTGATAGGCCGCTTGTGCATTCCAGGGGCCCCCTGCTTCCCGGGCGGCCGCGCTGCCCAGGAAATCATTCCAGGTCTTGCGGGCTTCGGCCGGTTGTCCGGCGGCCAGTTGCGCCCGGCCCAGCTGAAACGTCGCGTCAACTTCCAGCGCGGCGGGCAACTTGTCGGCTTCCGCCAGCTTGCGACCGGTGTAGGCGGACAGAAATTGGCGATAGGCTTCCATGGCCTGCGGCAACTGATTCAATTCCTGATGACAGCGGGCAATGCGTAGTTCAATCTTCTGCCGCACGGGGCGACTCGGTTTCAGGACCAGGGCCTGCGTGTAGAACGACAGAGCCTGGTTGTAATCGGGCTCCTTGCGGGGGGTGGGCCCTTTTTCCGGTTCACCTTCGAAGAACCGATCGGCAAATTCGAGATAGATACCGGTCAATTCGTCGCGCCGGCCGTTCGAGAGCAAGCGTTCCGACTCGGCCTTGTAGATCGCCGCGGCCGCCTGGTAATTCCGTTGCCGCGACAGAACGGCACCCCGGCCAAATCGCGAGCGCGACAGCCAGGCACTCCGAGGATAGGTTTTTTCCAGCAGGACGAACGTATCGAGGGCCGCGTCGAGTTGTCCCTGCTGAGACTGGGCCGTCCCCTTGAGGTACAGCAGGTAATCGGCGTGCTTCTGCTGCGGATCAGCCACCAGGTCGTCGATCAGTTCGGCCGCTTTGGCAAACTCCCGGCTTTGCAGGGCGTGATGCAGGCTGTCCGGAATCTGTGGAAACGAGGTGACTTCCGGCCGCGCGGCCTGGGCGGGGGACACTTCCTCGGCCCCGGCGCCTTGAATTCCGGAGATCAGAGCCCACACACTTCCGACGACCACAACACGAATCACGATACCGAGTCGCATGATTGCTCCCTGATCATCTGTCGCGGCGGAATAGCGCCACTGTTTTTTCCGCCTGTGACTTCGAGCCACTTTTCCAGCGGGCAGGCGACGCAGCCTGCCACGCATGTCAACGCGATCTGTGATCTGCCAGCCCCTGACTCGAATGAGCGTGGTCGCCTGGCAGACGCCTGTTTCGGCGCGAGGTGCTCCCCGCGTCGGCTGTATCTTAGACGCACTACAGAACAAAAAGTTAAGTTAGAATTGTAAAATGCCGGAATTCCCGGCGTGCCCAGCATGTGGGACCCGCGTAACCTGCTGAACGGCTTGGATTTCGGACACCATGCTTTCCTGCATCATTCCGGCCCACAACGAGCAGACACTGATCGGAATGACACTGCAGGCCTTGCACGACTCGGCCCGGGCCTGCGGCGTCGATTATGAACTGGTTGTCGTCGACGACGCGTCGACCGACACGACAGCTGAGACGGCGGCACGGCACGGAGCCCGGGTCATTAAGATTGAGAAACGGCAGATCGCCGCGGCCCGCAACGCCGGTGCACGCGCAGCCCGAGGTGACCTGCTGCTCTTCGTCGACGCCGACACCTGGGCCAACCCGGCCGCTGTGGCGGCCGTTGTCGAAGCGTTTCGCAACGGAGCCGTGGGCGGTGGGTGTCTGTTTCAGTTCGACGGCCCGATCCCGCTGTGGGCCCGGGGGGTTTACGCGATTGCCATACGCGTCATGCGGGCCTGTCGCCTGGTCGGTGGCTGTTTTTTGTTCTGCACGCGCGATGCCTTCCGGGCCATGGGAGGCTTTTCAGAAGAGTGCTTCGCCGCCGAAGAATTCTATTTCCGGCAGGGGCTGTGCCGACAGGGGCGGTTCGAGGTTCCGGTGCCGCTGGTGACGACCTCGGGCCGAAAACTGCGGACCCACTCGGGATGGGAGATCCTGACGGCGATCCTCGGCCTGGCCTGGCACGGTCCGAAAACGAATCGTGGACAAAAGCGTCCCGATTTGTGGTACGGCGTGCGACGGCCCGACCCCCACGACGCGCCCGAGTAAGCGATCGCCTTTGCGCCCGGGGTGTGGATGAACCAGCGTTCAATCCACATAGATCGGGCCGCGAACAGCGCGCGGCGAATCTGATTGGGCGAGGTTAGACGCTGACCGCGGTGCGGTGCCGGCTGTGCGGTCCCCCGTGAGCGATGCGCCTGGCACCCGAGGAGACTTCCTCGGCGGCTCCGGCGACAATCGACTCGGTGATCGCGGGTGCCCGTTCCGCCATGCCGGCCAGCAGGGCCATGTCGCAAAGTCGGTTCAAAGCGCGAGGCACGCCCGCCGTTTCGAGGAACAGGCGTTCCAAGGCCGCGACTTCGAACAACGTCCGTGTCGCGCCCGCTTTGAACAACAGTGTCTCGACATATTGTTCGGTCTGCAGACGGTCGAGGGGGGTCAATTCCATTCGCAGATCGGCTAATTCGAGCAGACCGTTCGACAGGTTCTGGGGACGCTCACCACGCACGCCGAGGATGATGGTGAAACCGGCGTCGTCGCGCGAGGAGAGTTGTCCGAGGCGTTCGATCATGCTTTGGGTCTCGGCCGGGGCGCGTTCGACATGGTCCAGCAACAACACGGTGGAAGCCCGCGAATAGCGAGCGGCCTGTAAATGATCATCCAGCCGGCGCCACAGTCGATGCTGCCCATCTTCCATACGGGGGCACAGCCCCAATTCCGAAGTCACCTCCCACAACAGTTCGCGCGACGAACGGCCGCAGGCGTCGATTCGCGCCAGCTTTCCACAACTGCGAGTCAACTCGCGGCGCAGGACTTCCAGCAGCAGTGTCTTGCCCGTCCCGGCCGGCCCCAGCAACAACCCGCACCGGCGGCGGTGTTCCACCAGAAACAACAGGCGTGCCAACGCCTCTTCGTGGAACGGACTTTCGTAAAACCAGCGAGCCTCAACCGTATTGCGAAACGGGATTTCGTCGAGACCCCAGTAGTTGGCGTACATCGGGTGCGTGTTCCTGCCTGATTCCAAAGCGCAGCGCCGGCGATATGCCGGGCCCGCTGGTATAATCGTCATAATTGGTCCAGCTTCATCAGTCGGTGATGACCCACAGGAGCCCCGAATCACGATTCCCACAGCTCCCCCAAGTGTGCGGTCGGTGTGTTCCGCCGTTTTCTACTAATCCTGTCGCGGCCGTGCCGTTCCTTCCGAAGAAACACCGCGAAACACAAAGATCTTGGGCAAGCTGGAAAAACACGAGACTCCAGGACAACAGCGATATGGCGAAGCGGTTTTTTGTAAATTTTACACTCGAGGCCGGGGCCCGCACCCTGCAGGGAGCGGAAGCCCATCACCTCACGCGAGTTTTGCGGATGGGGGCTGGCGATTCCGTGTTGCTGTTCGATGGTCGGGGGACCGAAGCCGAAGCCACCATTCTGGAGGTCGCTGACGGGAGTGCCGTCCTGTCGGTCAACGCCCCACGCCCGGCGACTTCGGAATCGGACCTTCACCTGGTGCTGGCGGTCGCGGTCCCCAAGGGAGACCGCTTTGGCTGGCTGGTGGAAAAAGCCACCGAGTTGGGGGTCG
>JAFEBR010000624.1 GCA_018242565.1 Planctomycetota bacterium
ACGTGGCCATCGGTGTGGCTTTGACCTATTCCGTGATCGCCGGGTTTGTGAACCGGACGGTGATCGAAGTCACGCACGGTCTGCTCACGGTCTGGCATGGTCCGATTCCCTGGCGTGGCAATCAGACATTGCGGGTAGACGACATCGATCAGCTCTACTGTGCCCTGAAGGGGGGCAAGGGGCGAAAAGCTCCGGGAAGCGCCGTCCACGTGTTATACAAAGACGGACGTCAGCAGGAATTGTGTTCGGTGCTGTCGTCGATCGACGAAGCCCGCTATGTCGTGCGGACCATCGAAGAGTATCTCGGACTGGTGCACCAGCCTGTCGCGGGCGAAATCCCCTGAAGGAGTCGCAATGCCTCGGTTTCTCATGTTGGTTCTCGGGCTGAGCCTGTTCGTGATTCTGGCTGGGCCGGCAAGCGCAGCCCCCCGGAATATCGTGTTGTTTGTGGCGGACGACCTGGGGCAACAACTGGGTTGCTATGGCGACCCGGTGGCCCGCACCCCGCATATTGACGCACTGGCTCGGGAAGGCACTCGTTTCGCCTGGGCCTTTTGCACGACGGCCAGTTGCAGCCCCAGTCGATCGGTCATTCTGACCGGATTGCAGAACCACGCGAACGGTCAATACGGGCTGCAGCACGCCACCCACAATTTCGGTTCGCGACCGTTTGTGCGGCCCTTGCCTTTGCTTTTGAAGCAGGCGGGGTATCGCACCTGTGCGATTGGCAAGGTGCATGTGCAGCCCGAGGAGCTGTATCGCTTCGAGAAGTATGCCAATGACGGCATCATCGACGGAGGCCGTCATGCCGTCCGCATGGCCGAGAACGCCGAGCAGTTCATTCGCGAGAACGACCCGCGACCGTTTTTTCTGTACATCTGCCCGACCGACCCGCACCGCGCGGTTCAGGGATTCGCCAATGAGCGGGCGTACCCGGGAGTGCAGCCCGAAAAGTTCGACCCGGCTCAGGTGCCCGTGCCCCATTACCTGCCCGACCAGCCGGAAGTCCGGCAGGAACTGGCCGAATACTACCAGGCGATTTCCCGAGTCGATCAGGGGGTGGGGCGGTTGATCGCGGGGCTGAAAGCCACGGGCCACCTCGACGACACGCTGATCATTTTCACCAGCGATAATGGGCCCCCGTTCCCGGGAGCCAAAACCAATCTGTACGATGCGGGGACGCATCTGCCGTTGATCATTCGCGCCCCCGGGCAGGAATTGCGAGGCGTGGTCTCGCAGGCCCTGGTCAACTGGACCGACCTGACGCCGACGATTCTGGATTTTTCCGGTGCGAAGCCTCCGGCGTATGCCCTGCATGGCCGGTCACTGCTGCCGATTCTGCAAACGCCGAGTCCCGAGGGCTGGGACGAGATTTACCAGTCGCATTCCTTTCACGAAGTCACGATGTACTACCCGATGCGGTCGCTGCGAACCCGCCAGTATCGGTTCATTCTGAATCTGGCCCATCCACTCCCGTATCCCTTTGCCAGCGACCTGTTCGATTCCCCCACTTGGCAAGGGGTGCTGGCCCGCGGCGACCGGCAATATGGCAGTCGGACGGTCGCCGCTTACGTGCACCGCCCGCGACTGGAACTGTACGATCTCGAAAAAGATCCCCAGGAAATTGTGAACCTGGCGGAAGACCCGGCGTACGCCAAGACGGTTTCCGGGTTCCAGGAAAAACTCAAGGCCTGGCAAAAAGAGACTGGCGATCCCTGGCTGATCAAGTATGAACATGAATGAACGTTGACGCAGACGGATCGACTCTGGCCAGAACCTGCACGGCGATGCCCCGGAGTCGCGATTGATAACACAACGATTCCCGAGAACACTCGAAAGGCGCAAGACGATGCCCGCGAAAAAGATTCTGATTCTCACTGGCGATTTCGTGGAAGACTACGAGATCATGGTCCCCTTTCAGGCCTTGCTGGCGCTGGGGTATACCGTGCATGCGGTGTGCCCGGGCAAAAAGGCGGGCGAGAAGATCCGGACGGCGATCCATGATTTTGAAGGGGATCAGACCTACACGGAAAAACCAGGGCACAATTTCACCCTGAATGCCGCCTTTGCCAAGGTGAAGGCCACGGATTACGACGGCCTGTTTATTCCGGGGGGCCGGGCTCCCGAATACATCCGGTTGAATCCGGCTGTCCTGGAACTGGTCCGCCAGTTTGATAAAGCGAAAAAGCCCATCGCGGCGGTATGCCACGGTTTGCAGGTCCTGTCGGCAGCGGGTGTTTTGAAGGGCCGATCCTGTACGGCCTATCCGGCCTGTGGTCCCGAGGTCGAATTGGCTGGCGGGAAATTCGTCGAGAAGGCAGTCGACGGAGTGCATGTTGATGGGCAATATGTATCGGGCCCGGCGTGGCCTGCGCACCCGGCTGTGCTGGCGGCCTTCGTGCGACTGCTCGGCGCGAAGATTACGATTTGACGAGTCGCGGGAGCACCACAATACCGGCGACAAGCAGCGTGTGATTTAACGACGGGCCTTTACGGCCTGTGGAAGCGGGAGCTCAGGCGATATGGACAGTGCAAAACGGTGGATCATTCTCGGTGCCCTGCTGGGCGGTTTGTCGGTGGCGGCCGGAGCGTTTGGGGCGCACGGACTCGATCGTTACTTTCGTCTGAAATACGAGGATGAAGTCTACGAGAAGAAGGTGGAAATCGAGGGGCGCGAAGTCGTACTGGTGCGTCGGCCGTTGGCCGAGAAATATCTGGCCGACGTGAAAACTGGAGCCGAGTACCAGATGTACCACGCCCTGGCACTGGTGCTGGCGGGGTTAATGTATCGGCAACGGGCTTGTCCGTGTCTGAATATCGCCGGCTGGTGCTTCACGTTTGGCTGCCTGGGATTTTCGGGGGGCCTGTATGCGTACGCGCTGACCGGGGCCAAGATTATCGGCATGTCGATCGTCCCGCTGGGCGGCGTCTTGTTCATCGCCGGCTGGGTGGCGCTTTTGGCATCGCAATGCGGGAAAACGCCGTCGAGTACCTGAGCTGGTCGCAGGTGGGCGATCTTCGGCAAAGTACGGATCGGTCTGCCTGTGTATTGTGCCGAGTCGCCGCTTGCGGTTTTGTCGCGCGCCAACGGAGTCGTGCGACGACAGTTCAACTGGGGGGGGCTTGAATTGGGCCATGGGGTAGTACGAGTCAGGCATTCGACCTGGAACTGGGGAGGTGTTCCGGCAGAAATTGTTATTCGAACATGATGTTTCCGGGCTTTACGTCGGATAGGTAGATGCCATGCATTCTGAACTCGGCGATAATGTTCTTGACCGTGGGCCAACGATCTTCGAAAAGCTCTTTCCGCCTCTGCTCGTCTTCAGCGAGTGTTTCCGCTGAGTATTCAAACAAAGGACCATCGACGCCTGCGCTGGCGAAATCTAAAACGAACGGTTTTACAACCAACTCCATCTCCACAATCATCAATTCGTCATGTCGACGCAGCGGCTTCGGAACGGTGAATCCGCAGACACTGGAGATTCCTCGCGATTTTATTCGATGATATACGGCAACTTCTCGCTCGTAATGTACGCGCCGCTTGAACACCTTGATCGCAGACGGTAAATACGTCGAGAACACGATACCCTGAATGCCACCTCCGAGATGCTCGTGAATTTCGAGCTTTCTGCGCTTCGCATATTCGGTTAACCTGAATCGTAGATCTTCATCGCTAACGGGAAAAACCATGACGACCAGCATTCAAAAAGAGTTCTCGGCAGACCTGGCTCTTCGATTGGTTATTGGCGACCGTGAAATGCCCCTCACAAAAATCGGCCCAAGTTATGCAGTGCTTCGGGACGAGGAGGAAATTCCTGCCGGAACACGTGGAATCATATTTCTGGTCGTTGACGGGCGAGAACATCGCTGGGATGTGATCTTGCGGCACGGTACGGTGCCGTTCGACAGAAAGTTCTTTTTCGACACGACAAAGGGCCCTGCCCGGACCTTATTCAACCCGTTTCTCTCTTGAACCGCAATGCTTGGCGCGTCGTGAATTCCTATTTCAGACCACTGAAATCATCAGTACGCCCGCACGACACGAATCGGTTTGCGGAATCAATCCTTGAACCTACGGCTGAGGACTCTTCCGGGCCAACCGAAGGTACAGAGCCCAAATCGAACGAGTCGTTACTGGCCACGCGACAATTATTGCTGTTCGAGGGCGTCCCCGCGATTGACGAGACGGTGGTGTAGAGAGTCTGCTGGCTGTGGTGTGAAGCGGACGTCAACTGCCGAATCGCCGACGATCGATTGCGTTCCAAGTTGCGAATTCCACCGCCGCTCGGCTGCAAGTGACAGACACGACAAGCTCCGTGGTGAGGGGTGGTGTTGCCGCTGACGGGGCATCAAACGCAGTCCCTGTCGGCTGGTTCAATGTGGGGAGTCAGAGTCCAATCGGATCCCCGGCCTGTCTTGGGGCAGACTCGTATGCCGGGGGCGGTTCCTCTATTCTACGGACATTGAACCCACCCCGGACGGCGTTCCGGAATCGTCCCCACCCCCGAGCGTTTGGAGCCCCGCATGCTGATTTTCGATGCGCACCTCGACATGGCCTGGAATGCCCTCGAATGGAACCGCAATCTGGAATGGCCGGTCCATAAGATCCGCGAATTCGAAAAGCAGTTCACCGGTATTACGCCCGGCCCCAACACGGTATCGTGGCACGATCTGCGGCAGGGACGCGTCGGCATGACCATTTCGACACTGTTGCCGCGGTTGCACCGCAAAGACAAAGCGCTCTCGCACTACCAGTCGCGGGAAGCGGCCTATGCGTCAGCATACGGCCAACTGTATTACTACAAGGCGCTCGTGGCCAAAGGGGTGCTCCGTGAAATTTCCGACGCTCCGTCGCTGCAGGCCC
Source organism: Planctomycetota bacterium (assembly GCA_018242565.1). Taxonomy (GTDB): domain Bacteria; phylum Planctomycetota; class Planctomycetia; order Planctomycetales; family Planctomycetaceae; genus JACQFH01. The sequence continues at coordinate 4,865 of JAFEBR010000624.1, forward strand.
ATATTCGCGAGTGGGAGCACGATACGACGGGCCAGTTGCCCATCGGCTACATTCTCAGCATGGAAGGCAGCCCGCCGATTCTGTCTCCCTCGCAAATTGGCGAATGGTACCAGGCCGGGTTGCGGATTCTGGGGCCTTCCCACTATGGCGTGAGTCCCTACAGCCACGGCACCGGCAGTGAAGGGGGGCTGCTGGCCGACGGACCGGCGCTGCTGCGAGAGATGGACAAGGTCGGCATGATCCTGGATGTGACCCACTTGGCAGATCAGTCGTTCTGGGAAGCGCTGGATATCTTCCAGGGCCCGGTCCTCGCCAGCCATCATAATTGTCGGTCACTGGTAAACGCCGACCGGCAATTGGCCGATGATCAGATCAAGGCCCTGTTGAAACGGGGAGCCGTGATCGGGGCCGCGTTTGATGCCTGGATGCTGCAACCGGGCTGGGTGATCGGCGTGACGCAACCCGATCAATGCACACTCGAAAATGTGGTCAACCACATTGACCACATCTGTCAACTGGCGGGGAATGCCCGCCATTGCGGAATGGGAACCGACCTGGACGGCGGCTTTGGCAAAGAGCAGAGCCCGAACGACCTCGATACCATCGCCGACTTGCACAAGGTCGCCGACATTCTGGCCCGCCGAGGTTACTCGCAGGCCGATATCGACGGCATCATGTACCAGAACTGGGTGCGGTTTTTCGAACGCGCCTGGAAGTGATCTGTACAACCAGGTTTTGGCGCGATGCGGCCCTTCTCTCAGAAAAGATTGGGGCGGGCTGCTTCGTCGTCGCATTTGTGGCGGGAATCCAGACCGGGGCTGTGCCACCCAACACTCGTTTCTTCCCTGAGGGAGTCTTGGTATGCGTGCTCGAATCATCGTGGGCGGTTTGTTTATCCTGGCGGGGGTCGCGGTCATCACGGTCGTGGCGGCCGACGATGTCGTTGTGGAAAAGAATGTCGTGTACGGGAAAGCGGGAGATGTCGAATTAACACTCGACCTGGCGCACCCGAAGACCGGCACGGGACCGTTTCCTGGAATTGTGTTTATCCATGGCGGGGGTTGGGCCGGGGGAGAGCGGAGTTCTTATCATTCGCTCATCGAGCGGGCCGCGAAACAGGGGTACGTGGCGGCCACGATCAGTTATCGATTGACGGGATTTGATCCGAAAACGAATACGGGCAAGGTTCCGTTCCCCGCGCAATTGCACGATTGCAAATGTGCCGTGCGCTGGATGCGATCGGTCGCTGACAAGTATCACGTCGATCCCCAGCGCATCGGTGTGACGGGCGCATCCGCCGGGGGACACCTCAGTCTCTTGGTCGGGTTGGTTGATCGGGAGGCGGAACTCGAAGGAGACGGAGGGCACGCAGAATTCTCGAGCCAGGTGAGCGCCGTCGTGAACTATTGCGGCCCCACCGATCTGGTTCGCGAGTACGACGACGTCAAAGGGGTGCAACCGTTTCTACAGGCCCTCTGCGGGGGGACCCCGGAAACCGCGGCGGACGCGTTTCGAGTTGGCAGTCCGGTGTCGCATGTCCACAAGGCCGGACCACCCATCCTGACGTTGCATGGCGACAAAGACGATCTGGTGCCGGTCAGCCAGGCCCGGTTGCTGGAAGAGGCGATTCAGAAAAAAGGGGGCCGTCACGAGTTGGTGATCCTGCCAGGACAGGGGCACGCGTTTGCAGGTGCGGCCGCCAAGCAGGCCGAAGCGGCCCTGTGGGCGTTTTTTGAAAAGCACCTCAAGGCAAAGTGACGGCGCCGGCCGATCGAGAGGAACCCTGCCGATGCGGTGTGGGGCCGGCGACTGCCGGCCCCACCGCCGTGTCGTGTTATGCCAGAATCTCGTTGATGGGCTTTCCGCCGTGGGCGATTTCCACCGGGCGATTTGTGCGATCAGGCACCCGGAATTCCGGGCTGATCCCGAGTGCACTGTAAATCGTGGCACAGATGTCCGCCGTGCTGACCGGGTTCGATTTCACGTACGCGGCTTGAGAGTCTGAGGCACCGTAAACTGTCCCGCCGCGAATTCCGGCTCCCGCGAAGATCGTGGAATAGCAGAAGGTCCAATGGTCGCGCCCCGCGTTGGCATTCACCCGGGGCGTGCGTCCCATCTCGCTTGTGACGACGACCAGGGTTTCATCCAGCAGACCGCGCTGTTCGAGGTCTTCCAGCAAAGCCGTGAAGGTCAGGTCAAATCCGGGCAGTTTGTTGTCTTTGAGAATCGAGAAGTTCTTCGTGTGAGTGTCCCAGGCATCGTAATCAATTTTGATACGGTCCCAGAACAGATCCCAGGTGACGTTCACGAATTTGACACCGTTTTCAACCAGCCTGCGGGCAATCAGGCTGCTGCTGCCGAACAGGGTGCGTCCGTAACGGTCGAGGACTTCCGGGCGCTCGTTCTGCAGGTCAAAGCAGGCCCGCAGTTGCGAGGAAGTCAGAATGTCGAAGGCTTTCTGCTGTGCGCGATCGAAACTGGCGCGCGTATCGACCGCTTCAAATCGGCGGACCTCATCGTCGAGTTGCCCCAGCAGTGAACGGCGCGTGTTGAGACGATCGAGCGAAATACCTTCCTGAAGAATGCTGTTGGGCAACACCGGCGCCCCGCGCACGATCTGTGGTGTGCCCGGCAGCGGTTGATGTCCGGTGTTGTCCCAGAAGGGTTCACATTCCGTGGTGAGGGCGTCGAATTTCTTCCC
>JAFEBR010000625.1 GCA_018242565.1 Planctomycetota bacterium
ACCAACAACCATCGCGGCAAATCCGAAGACCAGTACCGAAGCAGGTTCCGGGACCACCACCGGGCCTTGAGTGTCAGTGCGAGTCACAATGTTCCGAAATGCGCCCCACTGCCGAGTGGACTGGAAGGACGTTGGCAGAGGAGTGCTGCTGAAGAATCCACGAGTCACGGAGATCACGGTATTGGCGACCGGATACGCCGGGAAGCCCGCGGCTGCCGACGTGGCCCAAACTTCGTCGTTTGTATTGTTCACGCGATTCGAACTGGCTTCCAAACGGTAAATGTGGTTGACAATCAAAGGAACACTCAGGCTGCCGTACGTGATCACGCCCGGAGCGTTCTTTGCATAGTTGTACGTGTAGAGCAGACTCGGAGCCGCAGTCACGTCAATCAACTTAATCGTCCCGAAGAAATTCGCCGAACTACCACCGGCGCCCCCCACACCGCGATGCACGAAGTCAAAACTGAGCAGTGTCGTATTCTGCAGTGCTTTGAAGTCGATGCCCCATGAAGTATCCGGCCCACCAATGTGACTCGCCAATGCGGCAACGGTCGGCCCCGTCAAAGTGTCAATCGTAGAAGCCTGCGCCCCGGAAGACACAAAAACTGACAGCCCGAGAATCAGTCCAATGATGCTTTTTCGACGCATTTTCACTTTACCCTAACTAGTTCGGATAACTTCAGCAGCAAACCACAACAATTCACACGATGCTGATTCTGTGGCGACTTCGGTCGTTTTACGACCTTTCGTCGAACTTCACCCTAACATCGTCCAAAAATATACGGGCCGTCCAATCGAATTGCAATCCTGAAATCGAAGAAAAGCGAAAAATAATTCTGAAATGCAATTTTCTTTCTCACCCCAGTTCCACTCCCTAGCAAAACGGCGTTCAAACCAACCGTCCAGGCATCAAATCTCGCACGATCACTCCGCGACAGACAAGCCATAAATCATGAAAAGTCAGCACTTTACAACGAATCGGCCCGATCTCGAATCGCCGGTCAGCGAATCACCAGATCCCCTTCCCAGGCCATCGTTCCTGGACGTCCCGCACAATTCAGCATGAACTCTTTTCCTGAAATCCATCAAAATTCCAAAAGATTTCGTCGTCCTGAAGTCTGGTTTTGCGCCGCATCGCTATCGTCTCGACCAGTAGCCACGATCGGAATTCTCGGCCAACCTGCAACAATCGGCAAAGAACCATCTGACACCACGACCCCGATCCTGCGATGCGTTTCCCTCGGGCCCTCACTTCGGTCAGATCAAAAAAGCTGCTACCTTTATGAGATCCCCGAACCGCGGGTCCGGGTCATTGGTCTCTACTTCGCGGCAATTGCCCCCGTCCGAGACCACCCTATCCACCTTTGATTGAGCGCCATGAGTTTGTTTCGTCCTGCAATTGACCGTATCGAAGGCTACATCCCGGGTGAGCAACCCCAGGAAACCGGCTGGATCAAACTCAACACGAACGAAAACCCCTACCCCCCCTCGCCGCAGGTTATCGCGGCGATTCAACAGGCGGCCAGCGAACGATTGAATCTCTATCCGGACCCGCTGGCTACGAAATTCCGCCGTCAGGCCGCCCCCTTGTTCGGCGTCGATCCCGACTGGATCCTGCCCGCCAATGGCAGCGACGAAAACCTCACGATTCTGCTGCGCTCCTTCGCCGATGCCAACGATCTCGTCGTTTACCCCTACCCCAGCTACATCCTGTACGAGACTTTGGCCGATATCCAGGGCGCCCGCCATGCCCGCCTGGGCCTGAACGCCGATTGGTCGTGGAACGCCGAGATCTGCCAACCCCTGGTGGAGCAAGCCAAACTGGTGATTGTCCCCAACCCGAATTCTCCCTCGGGAAATCGCTGGACCGACGACGAAATTCTCAGCCTGGTCCCGCCACGGGGGATTCTAGTTCTTGACGAAGCCTACGGAGATTTCTGCGATCAACCGCATCGGGCTGAAATCCTGCGTCGCCCCGGTGCCGAGCGCGTGATCATCACCCGCACTTTCAGCAAGTCGTACAGCCTGGCCGGGATTCGCCTGGGTTTTGCGATCGCCCGCCCCGAGCTGATTCAAGGGATGCTGAAAGTCAAAGACAGTTACAACTGCGACACATTGGCGCTGGCTGCCGGAACGGCCGCTTTGGCCGATCAGGCCTGGATGGAAAATAACGCAGCCCGGATTCGCGCCACCCGCCAGCGACTGGCCGCTCAATTGACCGCACTCGGATTTCAGGTGGTCCCCAGCCAGGCCAATTTCGTCTGGTCCACCCACCCCACGATTTCCCACCAGACCATCTACGAGGCGCTCAAACGCCGCAAAATTCTAGTCCGGTTCATGCGGTTTTCCGACGTTGCCTGGGCCCCGCAAAGTCAATTCAACGGCCTGCGCATCAGCATCGGCACAGACCCCGAAATCGACGCCCTGATCGCCGCCCTGCAGCAGATTGTGCCCGAACTGCTGCGAGCAACTTCGTAATCCGCCATCATCTGCTCGCCGAACCCGCGCGACAGGCGAATCGGCACCGCGATCTCCGTTGCCTGCAAACACCTTTCAATAACAGGAATAGCCATGCCCCGCACCGCCTCGATCCAACGCCAGACGGCCGAAACCGACATCCAGTTAACCCTCAATATCGATGGCAGCGGAATCGCCGAGATCAATACGGGCGTGGGCTTTTTCGACCATATGCTGACATTGCTCGCCAAACACGGCCTGTTCGACCTGAAAATTGAGGCCCGGGGTGACACGCACGTCGATTACCACCACACCGTCGAGGACGTGGGAATCTGCCTGGGCAAGGCGCTGGCCGAAGCGCTGGGCAACAAAGCCGGAATCGTCCGCTATGGCAGCAAAACCCTGCCAATGGAAGAAACCCTGGCCACCGTGGCGCTCGACCTTTCCGGACGGGCCTGGTTTGTGAACCGAGTCACCTTCCCCACCGAAAAAATCGGCACCTTCGACACCGAACTCGTCGAGACATTCTTTCAGAGTGTCGCCGCCAACGCCTTGATGAACCTGCACCTCGTTCTGCACCACGGCACCAACAGCCACCACATCTCAGAATCACTGTTCAAGGCCACCGCGCGGGCCCTGCGCGAAGCCGTCGCCATCGATCCGCGCCAGACAGGCGTCCCCTCGTCAAAAGGGACGCTGTCGTAAAGCGTCGCGCGGGTCGTGCCCCATCTCAAGCGAGACAGCGATACCCACGATAATTTTTCCGGTGATTTGCGGCCATTTTCAGCAAACTGCGCCCCGACCACAGATTGGTCACCGTTTCTGGTTGACAGTTCGCAGTCGGCCGGTATTCTAAGCGAACGCTCGTCGTCATCCATGACGAGAGACAGACTGCAGGGTGCAGAAGCCTGCGGCGTACGGGTCAGGGAATTGTGGCTTTCGCCTGCCTGATTTTTGCCCGCGGCAATTCGCAGTACTTCACCTTTCACCACGGTGCCCGATCGGGCAAATCAAGTTTGTTGGTCAACTCGACCGCAAGTGGGCTCGTGAACTTTACGAGCCCGAATGAATTAACAGCCATCAATCCCGGTTTCGGCTTGTCCGTAGTCGCTCTCTGAACAGGCGACTTCACGGGCACATCACGTTTGGGGAGACTCTCGGATCAGAAGTGAACTCGAGGCCAACAGGAAGGCCGCCGCAGCTTGACAACCTCCGTCTACACTCTGGGCTCAAACCCGGAGTGCCGTGATCTGGTCAGCCTGCGGCGTTGGACGGATACTGAGTTTCGCTTTGAGATCTTCTCGGTGCGATGTGCGCTCAGCGCACTTGGTCCGAGAGTTCCCTGAACAGGACCCGCGCTCTGAGAACCCGGGTCCTCTGGCCATAGGCGGCTATTCCACGGTTTCGCGGGCTTCGGGAATGATCAGGTCGGCCGTATCTTCCGGCAAAGGATCAGGAATCGACAGCAGCGAATTCTTCTCCCCCAGATAATCAGGCTGTTGATTCAGCCAGGGGCAGCCCGAATTGGCAGCCGCCAAAACCAGGATCAAGCCGAACAGGGTCAGTCGAGGCGCGGATTTGACTCGCATCACACGATCTCCGGGGAAATTGTGCTGTCTTGCGATGGATGGGGGAGGGGAAACGCGATGGGACGCGGGAGAGGTCGGGAACTTTATCACGACGCCTCAAACGCTGCTAGCCCGAGTTTCCCGCAAAAAACCGGCTAAACAGGCTGATTCTCAGTTTTTCGCGTCCAACAGCCGGTCGCAGCCCCCATCACAGCCCCGCCGCCGGGGCTGTGCCTGACCGCCGCCCTGCCTTGCCGTCAGCGAGCCTGCTGCTCGGCGATCTCGATCGCTTTGAGCAGCCCCTTGGCCTTATTGAGGGTCTCCTCGTACTCGGCACTCGGCACGCTGTCGGCGACCAATCCGGCCCCGGCCTGCACGTACGCCGTCTGCCCCCGCATCACCAGGGTCCGCAGGGCAATGCACGTATCCATGTTGCCCGTGAAGTCGATGCAGCCCACGGCCCCCGCATAGGGCCCGCGACGATGCGGTTCCAGTTCGTCGATAATCTGCATGGCCCGCACTTTGGGTGCCCCTGACACGGTTCCCGCCGGCAACCCGGCCCGGAGCGCGTCGAGAGCCGATTTGCCCTCGGCCAGCTTGCCATTGGCATTCGACGTGATGTGCATCACGTGGCTGTACCGCTCGACCTTCATGACGTCGGAAATCTGCACACTGCCGTACTGCGAGACCCGCCCCAGATCGTTCCGGGCCAGGTCCACCAGCATGACATGCTCGGCCCGTTCCTTCGGATCGGCCAGCAATTCCTGTTCGAGCCGACGATCTTCTTCCTCCGAAGCCCCCCGCATGCGGGTCCCGGCCAGCGGACGAATGGTCACCGTCCCATCTTCGACGCGGACCATGATTTCCGGCGAACTCCCCACCAGATCGACATCCGGCGTATGCAACAGAAACATGAACGGGCTCGGATTCACCACGCGCAGCGCCCGATAGATATCGAGCGGTTGGACTGTGGTCTCCACCGCCAGTCGCTGGCTGAGCACGACCTGGAAGATATCCCCGGCCCGAATGTACTCCTTGCACTTTTCGACCGCGGCCTCAAACCCATCGCGAGAGAAATTCGACGACCAGTCCAACGTGGGCTCACCCCGAACGGCAATGTCGGCCGGTTGCAGGTCCTCGGAAGGCTGGGCCAATTTGGCACACAATTCATCGACCCGCCGACAGGCTCGGTCGTATTCGGCCCGTAAATCGCCGGTTTTGGTGCGGGCATGGGCCACAACCAGCAGCGTTTTGTTGATCTGATCGAAAATGACCATGCGGTCATAGAGTGCGAACGACAGATCGGGCAGGCCGCGGTCATCGAAAGGTGCGTTCGGCAGGTTTTCGGTGTATCGCACCGTATCGTAGCCGGCGTAACCGACCGCGCCGCCGCAGAAACGCGGCAACCCGGGCAGATGGGCCGACCGGTAATTGGCCAGTAAATCCTCGAGTTCCTGCAGCGGATCAGCCACTTCCCGCCGCTGCACGCCCCGCTCATCGACGATTTCGACCTGGCGGCCATAGGCCTTGATCTGCAGGAACGGGTCGGCCCCCAGAAAGCTGTACCGGCCAATCCGCTCGCCGCCGATCACGCTTTCAAACAGGAAGGCACAGGCACCGTGCTGAATGCGGCAGTACGCGCTGACCGGGGTCAGCGTATCGCTGGTCAATTGCCGGTACACAGGAACCAGATCAGCCTGCGCTGCCAGTTGCTGAAACGCCTCGAAGTCAGGGAAGTATCGGATCATAGGAATGGGTGCCCGGGAAGCACGCTCGTGTCGTCACATCCACAAGAATGATAAAAAGTTACGTTCCAACCGCCGATGTGCGCACGGCTTGACACTCTTTTGTCGAGAGCTAGAATGACAAACGAATTTAGCAGAGGTTCGGCTTGTTTGTCCAAGCTGAGTCATTACAGGCCGACATCCGCGTTCGTACTTCGCACAGCCCCACCTGCCAAGCGACAATTTTCCATGAAGTGCAACCGCTGCTCGAAAATGGCCACGCACCATATTACCGAGTTGGTCAAAAGTGAGCCGCACGAAGTTCATCTTTGCGAAGAGTGCTTCGCCAATTTCATGCAGCAACCCGGGGGCAGCGAATTGACGTCTGGTGGCGGCGGCGGTCTGATCAAAACCAGCTCTGGCCTGGGTGAATCTGAACTCGAAGCCCTCGAAAAACTCGTCTGCCCGACCTGCAAGATCACTTACCGCGAGTTCCGCAGCCAGGGGCGGCTGGGGTGTGCCCATTGCTATACCGCATTTCGTGACGAACTCCTGCCGTTGCTCGAAAACATTCACGGCGACACGCACCATTGCGGCAAGTTCCCGAAACGGGCTCCCGACGACAGCCAGAAACGCTACCAATTGATCAAGCTGCGAAACGATCTGCGGCTGGCGATTGCGGAAGAATCGTACGAAGAGGCCGCCCGACTTCGCGATCAGATTCACGGACTTGAACACGGAACCAGCGCAGATGCCCCATCCCGGGACACTGCGGAGTAATTGGGATTCGGACTGTGGAATTGAAAGACCTCATTGACACACGTGGCGAATGGATGCGGGGAGAAGGTCCCGACGCAGACATTGTCATCTCCAGCCGCATCCGACTGGCCCGCAATCTGGCCCAGTTCCCCTTCCTGACTCGGGCCGACGATTCCGTTCGCTCAGAAATCGAACGCACCCTGCACCGCCATGTGGTCGACCTCTCGCTGGGCGGGCAGATCAGTTATTTCGACATCAACCAGCTCGAAGGCATCGATCGGCAGTTTCTGGTCGAACGTCAGCTCATCAGCCGGGAACTCGCCGAAAGCCACGGTTCGCGCGGCGTCTGCTTCACACGGCGTGAAAACGTCAGCCTGATGGTCAACGAAGAAGACCACTTGCGAATCCAGGTGCTGCATTGCGGGTTTGAACTCGACGAATGCTGGCAGGAAATCAGCCGCATCGACGACCTGCTCGAAGAACGCGTCACCTATGCCTTCGACGAAGAACTGGGCTATCTGACCGCCTGCCCCACCAACGTCGGCACGGGAATTCGCGTCAGCGTGTTGATGCATCTGCCGGCGCTCGTGCTCACGAAAGAAATCCAGAAGGTCTTTCAGGCCCTGCAGAAGATCAGCCTCGCCGTGCGCGGCCTGTTCGGTGAAGGCAGCCAGGCCATGGGGGACTTTTACCAGATCTCGAATCAGATCACGCTGGGCAACAGCGAAGAGCAGTTGCTCCGCAAAATCAAAGATGTGGTCCCCAACATCATTTCGTACGAGCGCAAAGTCCGGCAGGCACTCATTAAAGAGAGCCGGCAGGCGCTGCACGATAAAGTCTCGCGGGCCTACGGCACCCTCAAGTCGGCCCAGTCCATCAGCTCCGAAGAGACGATGCACCTGTTGTCGAGCGTGCGGATGGGGGTCAACCTGGGCCTGATCGACGACCTGGAAATCCCCACGGTCAACGACCTGTTCATGCACACGCAACCGGCCCATCTGCAGAAAATGCGTAAAACGAGCCTCGACTCGGCCGACCGCAACGCGGCCCGCGCGTCGTACCTGCGGCAGCGTCTGGCCTTGCCGCAAGATCGCACCGACGCGTAGATCGCCGGAATCGGCTGCGCTCGAATCACTCACCGCGCAGCCGACCGGGCCATCCGTCACAGGCCGGCCTCTCGGGCCGCCTCATCCCTTGGCTACTTCGGTTCGTTGCCGGCTTTCCACTTGATATTGCAGCCAATGCTGGGCTTCTGCGTCGCTGGCGCGGCCGATCCTGCCAGCACGGCATCGAGGGCCGCCCGCAGATCCTGACCGGTCACGGGCAGACCATTCCCCGGGCGACTGTCGTCGAGTTGTCCCCGATACACCAGCTTCCGCTGCCCGTCAAACAAAAAGAAATCGGGCGTGCAGGCCGCCTGATAGGCATGCGCCACCGCCTGCGATTCGTCATACAGATACGGAAACGTGTAACCCGCGTCCTGGGCTTCCAGCGCCATCTTGGCCGGGCTGTCATCCGGATACGACTGCGCATCATTCGAACTGATGGCGACCACCGCGACGCCTCGCGCCTGATAGTCCTTGCCCAGGCGTGCCAGTTCCGCCCGCACGTGTTTCACGTACGGACAGTGATTGCAGATGAACATCACGAGCAAGGCCGGGGCCTTCTGAAAGTCAGCCAGAGCCACTGTCTTGCCCTGGGTGTCCGGCAAAGCAAACGCGGGGGCGGCAGTTCCCAAAGCCAGCATCGTCGAAGGAGTCAGCGCCATGTTTCAATTCTCCAGTACTTCTTGGTCCAGGGGATGTCCAGTCGAGTGCCGACCACGGTTGATCGACACCGCCCATTCAATGGTTGGTGGGGACCAGCGCCACGCGGCGCCGACCCGTCATTTCACAAATTTTGCCCGCACCGCGGCGATCACTTCGCGGGGCACAAACGCCTCGAGCGGTTCGCGGACCTGATCGGCATTCGTACCAAACATGGCCACCTGCTTGATCAAAGTACTCGAAATGTGCGTGTACCGTTCGCTGGCCATCAGAAACACCGTTTCGATCTCTGGCGCCAAAGCCCGGTTCGCCAGTGTCATACTGAACTCGGCCTCGATGTCCGATAGCGTCCGCAGCCCCCGCAGCATGACCCCCGCTTTGCACCGCCGAACGAAATCGACAGCCAGCCCCTCAAAGCTCATGACTTCGACATTCGCAAACGACGTCAGCGATTTTTTCAGCAGATCGACCCGCTCCTGCGGCGTGAACAGGGGCCGTTTGTCGGGGTTGATCCCCACCCCGACCGTCAGCTTTTCAAACATCCGCGACCCCCGCGAGATGATGTCCTGGTGTCCCAAAGAGACCGGGTCGAAACTGCCGGCGTAGACGGCATGCCGCGAATTCAGCGAATGGGGCATAAACGATCCTCTCTCGCAGTCAGACACAACCTTGTCGCAGAAACTCCCGCCGCGTCCCTTCCCGGATGACAGATTCCCCGGCACTGTGCCGCAGACCGAACTGTCACCATTCCAGGCAACCGGCCGACGTCAGCATTCGCAGGCGGGCCCAAAACCACACCGCGCGGTCGGGAAACCGTCCCAATCGAACCAGCCGTTACGGTCGCTGACGGTGCCAGTCGGTTTCCCGCTCGAACATGCGGGCCGTCCGGAACAGACGTTCTTCTTCAAAGGGTGGAGCCAAAAGTTGCAAGCCGATTGGCAATCGCGACTTGGTCAACCCCGCCGGGACCGAAATCCCCGGCAGCCCCGCCAGGTTGGCGCTGATCGTGTAAATATCCGACAGATACATCGCCAGCGGGTCATCAATCAGTTCGCCGATCTTGAACGCCGGAGTCGGGTTGACCGGCGAAGCGATCACATCGACTTCCTTGAACGCGGCATCAAAATCGTTGCGGATCAACCGCCGGACCTTCAGTGCCTTCAGGTAGTAGGCGTCGTAATACCCCGCCGACAAAGCGTAAGTCCCCAGCATGATCCGGCGTTTGACTTCGGAACCGAACCCTTCCGCCCGGCTCGCACAGTACATGTCGATCATGTTGTGGAACTGGCTGGCGCGGTGGCCGTAATGCACCCCGTCGTACCGCGCCAGGTTACTCGACGCCTCGGAAGGGGCGACGATGTAGTACACCGCCACCGCGTATTTCGAGTGCGGCAATGAAATCTCTTTAATCTCGGCCCCCAGCGATTTGTAGACATCCAGGGCCTTGCGAACTGACTGCTCGACCTCGGCGTCCAACCCGCTGACAAAATGTTCCTTGGCAATGCCGATACGCAGACCCGCCAGCGGTTCCTGGACAGTTCGGCTATACGCCGGAACATCCACACCGACCGAGGTCGAATCGCGCGGATCGTGCCCGGCGATCGCCTCCAGCAGTAACGCGGCGCCTGCCACATCGTTCGCAAACGGCCCGATCTGGTCGAGCGAGCTCGCGTAGGCCACCAGACCATACCGAGAAATTCGGCCATAAGTGGGCTTCATTCCTACCACCCCGCACAAACCGGCGGGCTGACGGATCGAGCCCCCCGTGTCGCTGCCCAGCGCCAGTGGAGCCATGCCCCCCGCGACCGCGGCCGCCGAGCCACCGCTCGAACCGCCCGGCGTGCGTTCCAGATCCCACGGATTGCGGGTCGTTTTGAATGCCGAATTCTCGGTCGACGAACCCATCGCGAATTCGTCCATATTCGTGCGGCCTATCAACACGGCGTCCGCAGCCTTCAAGCGGGTGATGACATGCGCATCGTACGGCGGCACGAACTTTTCGAGCATCCGGCTGGCACAGGTTGCGGGTTCACCCTGCGAGCAGATGACGTCTTTGACGGCGACCGGCAAACCGCCGAGCAACCCCACCTTTTCGCCCCGTTTTCGCTTATCATCGACCACCTGGGCCTGCGCCAGGGCCCGGTCGCGATCCACGTGTAAAAATGCCTGAATCTGGCCGTCGCGTGCCGCGATTTGATCGAGATAGGCCGTCGTCACCTGCACCGAAGTGAGATCGCCACGGTCCAACCGCTGCAGCAGTTCGTCGGAAGTCGCTCCGCTAATCGACATTGGAAACATTCATCCTGAAGGCATCAGAAACACAGGCCGGCCAGAGCCGGCCTTGGGGCTCGTATTGTGGCGAAAACGGCCCCAGATTCCAACCCATCTGACGCCGGGCCCTCTTTCCGCACATTTCCTCCGCAACGAGCTTCCTGCCGACCACCGCTTCCCCGTGCCAGGTGCCCAGGCCCCGACACGGCGGCAGCAGATTCCACCCAGCAGACCGCCGTTTTCACGCGTAGTTCATGCCAGGTTCTGTTTCCGGGACCCGATCGACAATTCGCCTCTGGTCCCCTTCCCGCCCGACGGCGGTGCTGGTCTGACGGCAATTCGCTCTTTATAATCCCGGCGCGTGTCGCCCTTGTCTCGCTTTAAATGGCTGGAGTCGCCGCCATGGAGGAACGTCGCTCGATGATCGCCCGCACACTCGTGTTTTGCCTGTTGGCCTGGACTGCCGCAGCGTTGGCTCATGCTGATGAATCGGCCCCGCAACTGCGGGCCGCCGCCGCCGCCGCCGAACGCATCGTGATCGCCACCCCGGAACTCAAGGGGTCCACCGACGACAAGCTCGATATCCCTCCCGGTGGCCGCATTCCGATCGAGGTCAAAACCGAATTGCGCGGCACCGGCAACAAATCGGTGCTGGTCGTCAACAGCGGCGACCCGAAACAGTACCCCAAGTACCTGAATGGCCGCCCTTACGTCTTCCTGCTGAAACGCAATGCCAACGGCAAAGGCTGGCTGAACACCGGCAACGCGGAAATTCCTATCCGCAACGGCAAGGTCCAATGGCTCGTCGATGGAAAAGTGGTCGAAGAACTCCCCCAGGCCGAGTTCGAAGAACTCGCGGCGACTTCCATCGAAGCGGTCGCCGAAAAATATCCGACCCGCGACACCCTGACCGGGAACTGGATCCTGGCCCGCATGGATAAGGGAACCGAACTCTACCTCTGGCTGATTGAAATCAAGTCCGCAGAGGGCCAGGAGCCCAAGGTTCGCATCCTCTCGTCCAATAAACGCATTGAATCGTCATCGCTCAAATCGGCCCAGATCTCGGGCAACGATGTCCACCTCGTCTTCGCCGTCGACGAAACCGCGATTGATTTCGAAGGCCGCTTTCACGACGGCCTTGTCCGCGGCACCGTCGTGGGGGGGCTGAGCGTGACTCCCGTTCCGGCTCGACTCGAGCCCACCGACCAGAAGTCGATGAAGAAAAAAGAAGATCCGATTCCCGATCCGCTCTACGAAGAATTCGTAAAAACGGTCTCTCAGGAAAATCCGACCGGTGCGCTGACGCGATTCACCAAACGGCACCCGCTGTCGCCGCTGTCGTTCAACGCCTATCAGGCCCTCGTGGGCCAGGCTGTGACCGAGAAACTGCCCCAGGACCGGTTCGAGAAACTCGCCGAGGAATTCCGGGGCGTCGCCTCGAAATGGGGCCCCCGCATGGAACTGCAGGCGCTCGTCGACCTGGGAGGCGCCTTGTCGGTCAAAGACCATCTCCCGGATCTGGCTCTCAATTTTCTGAATGAGGCCCACCAGCGCTTCACCGCGCAAACCTCCCCCGACATCAAAAAGACGGTCGAAATCGAACGCGGACGTCGCCTGATCGCCGCCGGCCAGGAAGCGGCCGGTCTCGAAATTCTCAACCAGGCCCGGGCCGAGAGTCCGTTTGACGCACCGCTCTTGTATGCCCTCGCCCGCCAGGCCGAGAAAGATCGCCGCGTCGACGACGCCCTCGAACTGTATGGCGAACTGCAGATTCTGCCACTTCTCGAACAGTCGTTGACCGATTCACTGAAGTCGGTCGGACAAAAACTGCCGGTCGACCAGTACCCCCGCCGTCTGGCTGCGAAACTCTGGCTGGAAAAACATGGCGATGGCAAAGGCCTTCCCGAATACCTCGACAGCCTGTACCTCCGCCAAATGAAATCGTTGGGCAGCGCGCAACCGGCTCCCGCCACCAACGACGGAAATCGAGCCGTGTTGTGCGAGTTCTTTACCGGCATCGCCAGCACCAACAGCATTGCCGCCGAGGCGGTCGTGTCATCGCTGCAGGCCACCTTCGGTCCGTCCAAAATCGTCGTCCTGCGGTATCACCTGCACGAACCCTCACCCGACCCGCTGGCAAACGCCGATGCGGTTGAACGTCATAAGATGTATCACGGCCAGAGCACCCCCTGGCTGCTGTTCAACGG